>NZ_JBITGJ010000047.1:0-67305 GCF_044456925.1 Streptomyces sp. NPDC050743 | reverse complement strand
ATCATGCAGAGCGTGCAGCGCATAGGCGCCTGTCAGACCGTGCAGATCGGTCGTGGTCATGCGGTCACCCCCAGGCAGTCTCGGAGTCGGATGAGAGGGCCGAGGCGTTTCGTAGATTGAACACAGAGGCCCCCGGGGGGCAGGGACAGCGTGTGACGGCATCCGAGATCGACTACACGGCGGGGTTCGCCGCCCTTCCGAGCCCCCGCACCGCTTAGAAGTAACTCGTATTTTGTGTGCTTGTAGGGCTGCAGTAAGGGCATCCGGTGGCCAGGAGGTTGATATCGATGGTTCCCCTGCTTCTGGTTCTCCTGCTGGCTCTGATCCTCTTCGGTGCGGGCTTCGCCCTGAAGGCGCTGTGGTGGATCGCCGTGATCGTGCTCATCGTGTGGCTGCTGGGCTTCGTCGTCCGTTCCGCAGACGGTGCCGGCCGAAGGGGCCGCTGGTACCGCTGGTAGGCGAAAGGCGCCCAGCGCGAGCGCGCGCCACGCACAAAGGAGGAGTGGGGCCCGGCCGGACACGCCCGGGCCCCATTCGCGTGAAAAGACACTCCACCGGGGCGGTCGGGAGGGATCGGTTGTACGGACGTACCGCAGGGTGCGCGAGCAAAGCGGCGGCCTCTCACCCTGCGCCTCTCAACTCTGCGGCTCGGACTGAAGCCGCCGCGCCAGGGCCTGTCTGAGTGGTAATGGTGTGGCGTGGCCGACAGCCTGGAGGCAGTGGGCGCGGGCAACGTGGTGGCATGGCGGAAGACGAAGACCACGAAGCTGAGATGGCCGCGCTGCGTGCGGAGATCGAGCAGCTGAAGCATGTCCTCGCCTCACGTGCCGAGATCGACCAGGCGATCGGGGTCGTCGCGGCCTGCGGACGCCTGCAGCCGGACGCTGCGTTGGAGGTTCTCGAGGAGGTCACGCGGCACCTGGACACCAAGATCGACAACGTGGCAGCGCAACTGCTGCAGTGGCCGCACTCCACATGGCTCCCCGAGGGAACCCGCGCCGCCCTGGACCACGCACTGAAGCGCAGGAAGACACCCCCGTTCCCCGCATCGCATGAGCCCGAGGACGACGAGTGGCGCGCAACGGCCCTGTGCCGGCGCTTCAGATTGGCATTATTGGCACAGCCGACGTCGCCCCCCAGGCTTGACGCGCTGCTCCAGGCGCAGTTCACCGATTGCGCGGGCGGTCCACCAGGGCGGTGAAGGCGTCCTTGCTGGGACGGGCCGGCTCCCACACTGATGGGGCGGGCGGCCCCGTAACCCACCTATGGTGCGGGCTGATGCGGCTGCGTTTCATTCGCCAGGACCAGCAGGCCGTCTCCGTCGGACGGCTCCATCACCGTGTGTCCCAGCTGCACGAGCAGACCCGACACAGCGGCCTGCACGACCACACGCATGCCGTCGCTGGAAGCGCCGGGCTGGTCGGATGCCAGCGCGGTGAACCCATCGGACACGAGCCAGCGGATCAGCACTCCGGCAGCTCCAGCTCCTCCGACCACACCCCGCCGGTCGACCCCTGAGCTGCGACGATGCGCTGCTTCCTTACGGAGGACGTTTGTTCGTTTTCGGGTGCGCCGGCTGTGGGGCCAAGCTGAGCGTCCCGCTGTCCCAGGCCGCGCTGCCGGCCCACGCTCATCAGAAGTGCGGGGAGTGGCAAGCGACCCGGTGACCGCACCGATGACGGACCCTCTTCCCGAACGATCGCGGCGATGTCGGCGGGCGTCGACGTCGTCGGCGGTATGTCGCTTGACCCGGCCACGGCCCGGGACCGCCACGGCCCGGGACATCCGCGCGGGTGAGCACGCCTGGCCGGTGGTGTGTGCCACGAGCGGCCGGGGTACTCGGGTGCAACCACCGTGCGGGGCGCCCCGCAGGAATGCAGGCCGTCACGGCTCGACGGCTGCGGGGCACCCGGCGTCCCACATCCCTCCTGCGAGGCCTCCGATGAGCCGTCTCTTCTCGCCGCTCACCCTCCGCGGCACGACCTTCCCAAACCGGGCCTGGGTGGCCCCCATGTGCCAGTACAGCTCGGTCGACGGCTATCCGCAGGACTGGCATCTGGTCCATCTCGGCTCCCTGGCACGCGGCGGGTCCGGCCTGGTCATGCAGGAGGCCACGGCAGTGGTACCTGAGGGCCGGATCACCCCTTCCGACGCCGGCATCTGGGATGACGGGCAGGCCGCCGCGTACAAGCGGATCACCGACTTCGTCCACGGGCAGGGAGCCATTGCCGGCATCCAGATCTCCCATGCCGGCCGCAAGGCGTCGACGGCACCGCCCTGGGAGGGTGACGTGTACGTCGAACCGGAGGCCGGAGGATGGCAGACGGTCGCACCGTCACCGCTGCCGTTCGGCGACTGGCCGGCCCCGCAGGAGCTCGGTGCGAACGACATCCGCGCTCTGGTCCGGGCCTTCGGCGAGGCCGCCGCGCGGGCGCTGTCCGCCGGCTTCGAGGTCCTGGAGATCCACGCCGCGCACGGCTATCTGCTGCACCAGTTCCTGTCACCGCTATCCAACCACCGCAGCGACGAGTACGGAGGCGATCTCGACGGGCGCAGCCGTTTCCTGGTCCAGGTCACCGACGCCGTACGGGCGCAGTGGCCGGAGGACCGCCCGCTGTTCGTACGCTTCTCGGCCACGGACTGGGCCGACGGCGGCTGGACCCCGGAGGAGACGGTCGAGCTGTCGCGGCACCTGGTGGCCCACGGCGTCGATCTGGTGGATGTCACCAGCGGCGGGCTCGTCCACAACGCCCGTATCGAAGTGGAGCCCGGCTACCAGGTGCCCTTCGCCCGAACCGTCCGCGAGGGCGCGGCCCTGCCCGTCTCCGCGGTCGGCCTGATCACCGCACCGGAGCAGGCCGACCAGATCCTCGTGGACCGCTCGGCCGACGCGATCATGCTCGCGCGCGAACTGCTGCGCAACCCGACCTGGCCGCTCCGCGCGGCCCAAGTGCTCCGTGACGACGTCCCGTGGCCGAAGCAGTACGAGCGTGGCCGCCCGCGTCACGGCTGAGCCCGGATCCACCGGCTTGATGCCTGTGTATGGTTTCTCGGGAACGAAGAAGTGCCTTGTGACCTGCGATGATGGGGTTTCTCTAGGACCACATCAGGCACGATCAGCAAGGCACTTCCGAGATGCAATCTTTCCATGCCGCGGCGGCTGTCTCGTCCGCGTTCGACGACCCGAACCTGATCGCGTACGGCGGCCTCGAGCCGGTGGTGCGATTGGCGGAGCGGTGCGGTCTGCCCGCGCTGGTCGGGGAGTGCGTCCGTCTGCCGGCCTCGAAGGACGGTACCGGTGCGTTCCCCGCGGCGAAGGTGATGTCGCTGGTGGGCGGCATGCTCGCGGGCGCCGACAGCATCGATGACATGCACCGGCTGCGGCACGGCGCGATGGGCCGCCTGTTCTCCGGAGTGCGGGCCCCGTCCACGCTGGGGTCGTTTCTGCGTTCCTTCACGCACGGGCATGCTGAAGCAACTGCACGCTGTGGCCCGCCGGTTCCTTCCCGAACTGGCCCGTCATGCCCCGCTGCTGCCCGGCGCGGACCAGGTCGCCTACGTGGACATCGATGACACCATCCGCCGCACCTACGGCTATGCCAAGCAGGGCGCCGGTTACGGATACAGCAAGGTCAAGGGCCTGAACGCGCTGCTCGGCATCGTCTCCACACCCCTGGCCGCCCCAGTGATCGCCGCCACGAGGCTGCGCAAGGGACCATCGAACTCCGCGCGCGGGGCGGCGGCGTTCGTCGCCGAGACCATCCGTACCGCTCGCGCCTGCGGCGCCAGTGGCCTGCTGGTGATGCGCGCGGACTCGGCGTTCTACAGCGCCGATGTCGTCAACTCCTGCCGGGCCCTGGGCGCGCGGTTCTCCATCACCGTGCGGATGAACGCTTCCGTCAAGGCGGCGGTCGCCCGCATCGATGAGGGCGCCTGGACGCCGATCAAGTACCCCGAGGCGGTCTGGGACGAGGCGAGCCAGTGCTGGATCTCCGACGCCGAGATAGCCGAGACCACCTACACCGCCTTCACTCCCAAGCCGAAGAAGCAGCAGGTCACCGCCCGTCTGATCGTGCGCCGCGTCAAACGCCTGAGCGCTGACGCCGTCCCCGCCGGACAGGGCACGCTGTTTGACACCTGGCGCTACCACGCCGCGTTCACCGATTCCCCGCTCTCCTTGAACGATGCCGAGCGTGATCACCGACGGCACGCTGTCGTCGAGCAGGTGATCGCGGATGTCAAGAACAGCGCCTTCGCCCACGCGCCCTCCGGGCATTTCCAGGCCAATGCCGCGTGGCTCGCGCTGGCAGCCCTGGCGCACAACCTGACCCGCGCCGCCGGCGCACTGGCCGGCGCGTTCCATGCCAGAGCAACCACCGCCACGGACCACCTGATCAACGTGCCAGCCCGCCTGGCCCGCTCGGCCCGCCGTCTCACCCTGCACCTGCCCGAACGCTGGCCCTGGAGCACCAACTTCAACCAGCTCTTCAGCATCGTGCACGCGCCACCAGCCCTCTGACACTCCCTGACCGACCTGCCCGAAAGGGCCCGAGACCTGCGAAAAAGTGGAAAGGCTGGGCAGACCAGCGGCCACCCCACGCCCGAATCCTCAACTCAGCCCTGACACGGCCTGCACGACCCCGAAACGATCACACCGAATCAAGCCGGTGGATTCGGGCTGAGGCAGCCGGGAATTGGACCCAAGGCGAAGAGGTGTCCTCCTATATGAGCGATCCACGCGGCAATGCCGCCTTCCCGTACTTCCGAGCGGGTCGATATGTGCGGTGCTGGCAGCCGACCGTGTCGGCACACTGCAGCAGATATCCGCACTGAGCCGTGAGTTCGAAGGCATCGTCGAGGCGAACGCAGTGGTGGCCATTGACGACGAGCACGACCCGGAGGGGGCGAGCACGGCCTTCGAGCGGGCGCACGTCGCCGCCCTGCTGCCCCCAGGCGCGCGAGCATCTGAACGATCTCGATCACGCCCTGGAGCGATTGGAGAGAGGCGACTACGGGCGCTGCGAGCAATGTGGTGAGCCGATCCCGACGGGGGCGCCTCGAAGTTCGCCCGGCGGCGAAAACCTGCGTGCGCTGCGCGTTCTGTAGCTCGTTGAAGCGTGCGCAGTCGGGGGCGCGACATGTCATCCTGCCCCAACTCGACGTGTCACAGCACATGCGTGAGACGTCAACAGCAGAGCGAGGCGCGACGGGCTGCCTCTGAGCTGCATGGATGACATTCTTGGCAGGTGCGGGGCCTGCGTGGTGCTCGGGCTGCGGAAGGTGCGGGTGGAGGCGGGCTTCCCGGCGGAACTCCTCGCCGTACGCGGGGCGCGGATCGAGGAGGCACCGTCGCTCGCCTACGGCCGGGTGGTGATCCACCGCGGCCGGGTGGTCGCGCACCAGCGCGGTGCGCGAGTACGCCGACTTTACGGCAACCGCAGGACCCGACCTGCCGCGGCAGTCCCGCAGCCCGGCGTGAGCGGTTGTGTATGGCAAGAATGACCCCATGCACATTGTGATCGCGGGTGGACACGGAAAGATTGCGCGCCGGCTGACCCGGCTGCTCTCGGCGCGCGGCGACAACGTCACAGGGCTGATCCGCAACCCAGATCACGCCGACGACCTGCGCGCGGACGGCGCGGAACTGGTGGTGTGCGATCTTGAGCAGGCCTCGGTGGAGGAGGTGGCTGGCCACCTCGGCGGCGCCGACGCGGCAGTGTTCGCCGCGGGCGCCGGACCGGGCAGCGGCGCGGCCCGCAAGCAGACGGTGGACCGGAACGCGGCCATCCTCCTCGCCGACGCGGCCGAGCGCGCCGGGACGCGCCGCTTCCTCGTGATCTCCGCGATGGGCGTGGACAGCCCGCCGCCGCCCGGCACCGACCCGGTGTTTGCCGCCTACCTGAAGGCCAAGGGCGAGGCGGACGCCGACATCTCCTCCCGTCCGGGACTGGACTGGACGATTCTGCGCCCGGGGATGCTGACCGACGACCCCGGTTCCGGCCGCGTCACGCTTGCCGAGCACACCGACCGCGGCCAGGTGCCGCGCGATGATGTGGCGGCGGTGCTCACCGCCCTGCTCCACGAGCCGAGGACCGCCGGGCGCATCCTCGAGCTGATCAGCGGGTCCACCCCGGTCGAGGAGGCGGTGCGCGCCGTGGCCGGCGGATGACGCCGCACTCCGCCCTCGCTAGCCGCCATCAGCCCGTGGCCGGCCACGTCGCCGACCGTGACGGGGAAGCGATCCGCGGTCAGGTCGACCGCGTCGTACCAGGCGCCGCACACGTAAAGAGGAGAAACCCGTTTCGGTCATCTCATGGCTCCTTTCGTTTCCGGAGCGCCCGACGGTTACGGACCGTTGTCCCGCACCGCTGGCTCCTCGGCTCAATGACCGCCGCTCTCGTTGCTCTCGGTGATCCGGATGCGACGGGGCTTGGTGACCTCCGCCTTGGGGACGGTGACCGTGAGCACACCGGCCGACATATCCGCTGTGATCTTCTCGGCGTCCACTTCTCCGAACAGCCTCAGCCGGTGCTCGAAGGTACCGGTCCGGCGGCTGCCACGGCGCAGGGCGCCCTTGCGCTCCCTCCGGTGACCACCAGATCTGTCCGTTGGGTTGGCCTCAACGTCGACGTCCTTGCTCTTGACGCCATGGAGTTCGATCTCGACCTCGAAGGCGTCGTTGGTCTCCGTGACGTCCGCACCAGGGGTCCACGCGGCTGCGGCGAGGCGCCGCCCACGGGCTTCCGCGGTGGTCCATCGTGCTCACCCTCCTGCAGTGGTTTGCCGGCCCGCCATCTCCTGCTCGACTTACGGACGCAGGACGTGCCCGGGTGCCGCGCCGGCCTGGCGGGCGAGCGTCTCGCCCTGGTCCAGGACGGGCACCGCCTGCACTTCGAACCGCCGGCCGGCCCGTGGATTTTGTCGATGTCGAACTTGACGAGCCTGATCCGTCCGGGGACGTGGCGGGCGACCTGTTCGAGGGTGGGGCTGATCATGCGCCAGGGACCGCATCAAGGTGGCCCACGCCAGGTTCCTACCGGTGCGCACGGAGAGTCTCGAGCGCTCCCCAGGGTGACGAACCGGGTGGCTCCACGCCTGCGTCTGGCAAGTCAGGAATGCACGGGGCGGGTCGCCCCACGAGTACGAGAGGAAGAGTCCACACATCTCGGGTAAGCCGGCCCGCAAGCGGGTACTCGAAATGCCGCTCGCTTCCCTGAAGGCTCCGAGGGACGGAGTGATCCCATGGTCGGCAGTCGCGCGCACAGCGTCTACCGCAGCCACTCCGACCGGAAGGGCAGCCTCCCGGGGGGCAGCGGCAGGCGGCACCCTACGGCGGCGCGCGGAAGGCTCCGCTCATCCGCTCGCACCCCAGCCGACCATGCCCTTTACGAATTGGTCGCGCTCTCCCGTGCCCTGTTCGGCACTCTGGACGAAGGCGAGATCCTGTGCCTGGTCATGGAGCACATAGCCGCCGCGGGGCCATACAGCGCCGAGGCCGGATACCTCAAGGTGGGCGGCGACCTGGTCCCCAGCCCGAGGAACGGGCAGATGCATGCCTTGGCCGTGGGCCGGAGGGTGCGGGAGCTCGCCGGGCAGGACGGCAACGTGACCGTACCCGGCAGGCCCTGGGGACGGGTCCTGGGGCTACGCGGACCTGAGGGACTCCATGGCTACCTCGTGGTGACGTCCTGCTCCCGGCCCACAAAGGCCGAGCGATTGCTGCTCGCCACGCTCGTCCGGCACACCGCTGCTGCACTGTCAGTCGCCTTCGCACACCGCCGCCGACGCGAGGACGCGCTGGAGCTGCACCGGCTGAGGGAGGAACGCACAGTCCTCCAGCGGAAGCTGATCTCTGTGGTGGCTGAGCTGGGCTACGAGCGAGCCGTTCACGCTCTCATGGCCGATGTCGCTGCCTCGGGTGGCGGCGAGGAAGCTGTCACCCGCGCACTGCACGGGCTCACTGGACTTCCCGCGCTGGTCGAGGACCGCTTCGGTCGGCTGAGGTCCTGGACCGGCCCCGGCCGCCCCGTCCCCTATCCCGAACCGGACCCCGTGCGCCAGGAAGCCATGCTGCACGCCGTCGCCAAAGAGGCCGGGCCGGTGCGGATAAGGGACCGGCTGCTCACCCTGATCCGCCCGCACGGCGAGATCCTGGGCGTGCTGGCGCTGGTCGATACCCGGGACGAGGCCGACGAGTACACCGTCCTCGCGCTTGGACACGCCGCCACGTCGCTCGCCCTGGAGCTGACGCACCTGCGCAATCTGGCCGAAGTGGAGCTGAGGCTGCACCGCGAGCTGGCCGACGACCTCCTGGCAGGGACGGACGAGCCGAGCGCCTACGCCCGGTCCGAGGCAGTCGGACACGACCTGCACGGCAGCCACTACATCGTCGTGGTGCAGTGGTCGAACCGGACTGCGGACGATTCCTTCGCGGAGACCGTGGGGCGGGCGGCCGCTGCGGTGGGCATGCGCTCGCTGCTGACCCGCCGCTCCGATCACGTCGTCCTCATCACTGGCGACAGGCCGCACGCCCGCGCGTTGTACGAGGCGCTCGCCCGGGAGACCCAGACACGGTCCGGGACGATCGGGGTGAGCGCCCCTTGCGACTCCGTGGACGACATCCCCCACCACTACCAGGAGGCGCAGCGCGCCCTGGACGTGCGCCGCCACTCCCGCGAGCGCTACGGCGCGACGTTCTTCGACGAGCTCGGGATCTACCGCATCCTGGGACCCGGCAACAATTACCGGGAACTGGAGACGTTCGTCCACGAGTGGCTCGGGCAGCTCATCGACTACGACTCCCGGCACCACGCGGCCATGGTGGAGACCCTGTCCCGGTACTTCGACTGCGGCGGCAACTACGACGAGACTGCCGACTCCCTCGCGATCCACCGCAGCACGCTGCGCTATCGGCTCCAGCGCATCCGCGACATCAGCGGCCACGACCTCGCGAACGTCGAGGACCGGCTGAACCTCCAGGTGGCGACCCGAGTGTGGAAGATCGTGCTGGGCGGCCCCTGCTGACGCCTCGCTGGCTCATGTGCGGTGGTGTCAGCAGATGGGCGGGCTGCCCTGCTACACCGCTGCAGTGGGTGGGCCGGGCGGCGGAGGAGCATCTGCCGCCCTGCGGATGCCGGGACGGCCGACGGCGACCTGGTCGAGCAGCCGTCGGCTGCGGTGACCGGCACCGCCAGGAGGAGGCCGATAGGGTCGGTCACGACGCTCCGCTTCCGACCCACGATTCGCTGGTGGCGGTCTTCAAGTTCGTGCTCGGGCGGCAGGCCGAGGTACAGGGCGTGGCCGCGGCAGCGCTCGAAGCCTCAGGCTGCAAGAACCGGGCTCATGTGTTGGCCTTCCTGATGCGTAGTCGCCAGGCCGCGGTCCGCGAACAACGCCTCCAGCGCCGCACGACGCCGCGCGTACGGCCAGCCGGTCAGGTCGTCGCCTCGGTGGACCAGGTTGAAGGCCGCGAAGTGCGCCGGCCGCTGCCGCGGTGTCTGGGCGGCTGTCGTCGCGCGTCCGGCGAGTCGCTGGTGTAGCCGCTCGAACGCCAGCCTGTCCCGCTCGGCTTGCCACCAGCTCGCCATCGAGAGCGCTGGTAGGTCAGCCCAGCACCTCTTCGATCGGGGCGTCGGCGTTCACGTAGCGCACGAGCTTGCGGTTCGCGAATTCCACGATGCCCACGTCGCCGAGTTCGCGTCCGTAGCCGGAGCGCTTGATGCCGCCGAAGGGCAGCTCGGGTCGGGACGCGGTCGGGTGGTTGATCCATACCATGCCCGCTTCCAGCCGGTCCGCGACTCCGCGAGCGCGTTCGGGGTCGGCGGCGAAGACCGCGCCTCCCAGGCCGTAGGGGGAGGTGTTGGCCAGTGCCACGGCCTCGTCCTCGTCGGCGGCCCGGTAGACCGTGGCGACGGGGCCGAAGAGCTCTTCCCGGTAGGCCCGCATGTCCGGTGTGATGTCGGTGAGGACGGTCGGCTCGACGAAGGCACCCGGCAGGTCGGGCCGCCCGCCGCCCAGCACCAGCGTGGCTCCCTTGTCCACCGCGTCACGGACCTGCTCCATCAGCAGTTCGGCCGCGGCCTCGGAGGACAGCGGGCCGAGCGTGGTGGCGGGGTCGGCCGGGTCTCCCGGTCGCACCTGGCTCATCTGGTCGCGCAGCCCGGTGAGGAAGGCGTCGTAGACGTCGGCAAGGGCGATGAAGCGCTTGGCCGCCACGCAGCACTGCCCGGTGTTGCCCATCCGGCCGAGGAACGCGGCGTACACGGTGCGCTCGAGGTTGTGACCGTCCAGCACGATGAAGGGATCACTGCCACCCAGCTCGAGGACGGACTTCTTGACATTGCGGCCGGCGATCTCGCCCAAGCTCATGCCCGCCCGCTCGCTTCCGGTCAGTGACGCTCCCTGGACACGAGGGTCATCGATGATCTTCCCGACGTCCTTGCCCGGCACGAAAAGATTGGTGTATACCCCGGTCGGCACAGCCGCATCCCTGAACAGCTGCTCGAGTGCCAGTGCGGACTGGGGGCAACTGCTCGCGTGTTTGAGCAGGATCGTGTTGCCCAGGACGAGGTTCGGACCCGCGAATCGGACCACCTGGTACAGCGGGAAGTTCCAGGGCATCACACCGAGAAGGACGCCGAGCGGCTCGTTCACCAGCACTGCCGTGCCCTTGGCCACCGGCAGGGGTCGCTCTTCCAGCAGCTCGGGGCCGTGCTCGCCGTAGTAGGTGAGGATGTCGGACGCGAGGTCGACCTCCGCACGGCTGGAGTTGATCAGCTTGCCGACCTCGAGGGTCAGCAGCCGCGCCAGTTCCTCCTTGCGCTCCCTCATGAGCCGGCCGGCGCGTTGCACCAGGGCCCCGCGGTCGGCCGTCGGCCGGGCACGCCAGTCCGGAAAGCTACGGTGCGCCGCGTCGATCGCGCGTCCTACGTCCTCCGCGCTCAGGGCCGAGAACTCCCGAACCCTCTCACCGGTGTACGGGTTGACCGTGGCGATGGGGCTCCCCTGGTCAGTGACATGGGCGTCCATGGCGCCTCCCTGGAATCGGGCACTTCGAGTTCCCACGCCCGGACCCGCTCACACCTGCTGATGCGTCCCATGCCACGGCAAGCCGAAGCCCTGCACACCACGGTGTACGGAGGCGTCAAGCTGTGGGTGGTCGTGGTCACCGCCGTCCGTGCGCGGGCGCGGGCCGGATCGGCGTGGCAGGCTTGCAGGGGGGTCGCGCCGTTCGTCGCAACACAGCAGCGAAGGAGGACGACGCATGGATGAGCAGGAATTCGTCCGTACCGTCGCCGAGCGCACCGGACTGAGCCGGCAGGAGGCGGCGGACCTCACCTGGGCCACGCTCGAGACACTGGCCCACAGGCTGAGCCCGGGGGAGGCCAGGGACCTGATCATCGAACTCCCCGAGGGCCTCGCGGAGGCGGTGCGCCGGGGAACCACGAACCGCATCGAGCGCTTCGGCCACTATGACACCGTGCGGCGCGTGGCCGAGCGCACCATGCTCAAGGAGGAGGAAGCCGACCGGGGTGTGCGGACCGTACTGGCCGTCCTCCGGGAGGCGATCAGCGAGAAGGAGTTCAACGACCTGATGTCGCAACTCGGAACGGACTTCTCCCAGGCCCTCGAATCCGCCGGGTGACCCGGAGCCCTCGGCACGGAGCCCGCCTCACGGAGCCCGCCTCACGGCGCCGGCGGCCCCGGACACCGCGTGTACGCCGGGAACGGACGGCACGGTGAGTGACACCCGCGGACCGCTGGTCCCTCGCGGCCGCCATGACGCGAGGCGCACACCAAGGTGTGCTCATGACGACTGACGTGCCCGAGACCTCCTCCGGCAGATCCGTGCGCGCCGTGCTCGCGGCCGACCCCGGTCTGCCGACGGAGACCGCCCGGGGCTCTCGCCCCACCTCCGGGCCGGACCACCGACGGGTGACGTGGAGGTCGACCAGGTGGAGCAGCGCACCCAGGGCCGAGCCGGGTCGACGACGTGGCGAGATGCATGCTCCAGCGGGAGCCGGCTCCGGGCTGCTGTTCAAGGGAGGGGTCGAACGTGCCGTTTCAGTGGCCGAGCCCGCCTCACGCGCGGGGGTCCTCGCCGTGTTCTTCGTCGTCGCGTACCTGGGAATGGGCTTGCCCTCCGTCCTGTTCAGCATCGCCCTGCGGCGTTTCGCCGTGCAGACCGCGATGATCGGCTTCGCGGCGGTCCTCTCCTGCAGCGCCGTTGTATCGGTCGCCGTCGCCCTGCGCGACCGCGCACCCGGTCCCGGCGCGCTCTCGGCGCAGTCCGCTCGCCCCTCCTGACCTCCTTGCGGCGCATGCGACACCGGTGTCTGGGAGGCGCGGACCTGGGCACTCGGTGCGGGTGCGCGTGACACGGATCCGCGGCAGACGGGAGGCCCGAGATGTCTGCAGAATCGGCCGGAACGATCGCACTCCCCTCCGGTGAGGAGATCGCGGCGCTCGGGCAGGGCACCTGGTACCTGGGCGAGGACCCGGCCCGGCGTGAACAGGAGATCGCCGCGCTGCGGCTGGGCGTGGACCTGGGCATGACCGTCATCGACACAGCGGAGATGTACGGCCACGGGGCAGCCGAGGAGCTCGTCGGGGAGGCCCTGCGGGGACGCCGGGAAGAGGTCTTCCTCGTCAGCAAGGTGCTGCCCGGTCACGCCGACCGGAAAGGCACCGTCGCCGCCTGCGAGGGCAGCCTGCGGCGGCTCCGTACGGAACGGCTGGACCTCTACCTGCTGCACTGGCGGGGACGGTGGCCACTCGAGGAGACCCTTGCGGGATTCACCGACCTGATGGAGGCGGAGAAGATCCGTTACTGGGGCGTGAGCAATCTGGACGTCGCCGACATGGTCGAGCTGACCACCCTGCCCGGCGGCGACACCGTGGCCGCCGACCAGGTGCTGTACAACCTCTCCCGGCGCGGCATCGAGTGGGATCTGCTCCCCTGGTGCCGCGAGACCGGGGTCACGGTCATGGCCTACTCCCCGATCGAGCAGGGGCGGCTGCTGAAGGTCGAGGCTTTGGGTGCCGTGGCCCGGGCCCTCGGAGCCACGCCGGCCCAGGTCGCACTCGCCTGGGTGCTGGAACAGGGGGTGGCCGCGATCCCGCGTTCCGGATCACCCGACCACGTTCGGGAGAACCGCGGCGCGGTGGACCTCCACCTTCCCACCGAGGCGCTCGACGCCCTCGACGAGGCGTTCCCGCCGCCCAGCGGCCCCACGCCCCTGGAGATGCTGTGAAGGAGCTGGTCCGAAAAAGGGAACCGGTCAGGTCGGCGTCCTCAGGCTCCGATGGGTTCGAAGCGGACGGTGAGGCCGAGGGCGTTGGCCTGGCGGGTGATACGGCGCAGAGCGCGTTCGGGGTCGTGCCGCGTGTAGTAGTCGCCGCCGAGGTCGTGGAAGGGGGCGTTGGTGGTGAGGATGTGCCAGACGGCGGTCAGGAGTGAGTGTTCGAGGGCGACCAGGGCCTTCTTCTTCCCCAAGCGGGGCATGAGCCGCATGTAGCGGGCGCCGAGGTAGGTGCGGTCCCGGGTGCGGGAGGCTGCCATGGCCGCGGTGCCCAGAGCCCCCGAGAGCCAGCGGTTGCCGTGGCGTCTTCGGCCGGACTTGTGCTTGCCCGCGGATTCGTGGTGGCCGGGGCAGACGCCGGCCCAGGAGGCGAGGTGTCCGGCGGTGCGGAAGCGGGTCATGTCGCCGCCGGTCTCCGCGATGATCACCTCTGCGGTGACCCTGCCGACGCCGGGGATGGTCTCGAGTAGTTCAAGCTGCTGGGCAAAAGGGCGCATCTCCTCCTCGATCCGCTCGGAGAGCTGGTCGATGGCGGCGCGCAGTTGGTCGATGCGGTCCAGGTGGAGACGGCATAGAAAGGCGTGGTGCTCGCCGAAGTTCCCGGTCAGGGCTTCCACGAGTGCGGGGATCTTGGGACGCATGCGGGCCTTGGCCATTTGGGCCAGGACGCGGCTGTCGCGTTCTCCGGCGATGAGGGCTTCCAACATGGCCCGGCCGGACACGCCGAGGATGTCGGTGGCCACGGCGGAGAGCTTGATCCCGGCGTCTTCGAGTTCCTTCTCCAGCCTCTGGGCCTCCCGGGACAGCTCGGAGGCCAGCGTGGTGCGGTAGCGAGTGAGGTCGCGTAGGTGCCGGATCGGCTCCGGTGGCACGAACGAGGCCTTCAAAAGACCGCATTCGCCCAGTTGGCACAGCCAGGCCGCGTCCGCGACGTCGGTCTTGCGGCCGGGCAGACCCTTGGCATGCGCGGCGTTGACCAGGATCACGTTCAGGCAGTCTTCGAGCAGGTAGAACGCCCCGCGCCAGTAGTCGCCCGTTGCCTCCATCACCACCAGGGTGACCTGCTCGGCGACCAGCCAGTCCCTCAACTCCAGCAGGCAGTTCGTCGTGGTGGTGAAGGTACGGATCTCCTGCCGCCGCGAACGCCGGCCACTCGTGCTGGGCGTGCGGACGCACGCCTTGAGGTCCTTCTTGCCGATGTCCAGCGCGGCACAGCGCTGGTGCAACACGTCCATGAGCCCCTCCCGGACGGCATCGTCAGGCGTGCCGTCCGGAGGAACCACAGGGCTGAAGAGTCTGGTCCGCGTGCTGCCGCAACAATTGACGGTCCCTGTCAGCAGTCCCCGACGCCATACTGAACGACGAGCTCACAGGCATCACAGATTCGCCGGCGTCCCGGACGGACACAACCCCCATTTTCCCGGCCTCACGGCGGCCGGCGCAGCCGGTCTGGGTTACTGACAGGATGGCGCGCCCCCCGCTCGTCGTCGGAATGGGGGGTTCGCTGCGCACCCCGTCGACCAGCCTCACCGCACTGCGCGTGGCGGTCGAGGGGGCGGCCGAAGCAGGCGCCGACACTCAGGTGATCGACCTCAAGCGGCTGGACCTTCCGTTTTACACGTCCGAGCACGGAATCCCTGCGTCCGCCCGCCGGCTTGCGGACACCGTTCAGGCAGCCGACGCCCTGCTGTGGAGCAGCCCGACCTACCACGGGTCGGTCAGCGGCGCGTTCAAGAACGCAGTGGACTGGCTCGCCCTCCTGGCCGACCACGATCCGCCCTACCTCAGCAACAAACCCGTGGGGATGCTGACGACCGCCGGCGGAGTGCAGGGCCTGCAGACGATCAATGCGATGGAGTTCATCGTGCGGTCGCTGCGCGGCTGGGCCGTGCCGCTGGTGTTCGCGGTTCCGCGGTCCTCCCGGGTCTTCGACGGCGACGGACGCCTCACCGACCAGCCGGTCGCGGACCAATTGCGCGGCCTCGGCACGGAGGTGACCAGGGCAGCCCTGCAGTTCCGGGCGGAGGGCACGTGCGACTACGCGCAGGAGCGGCCGTCCGGGGCCGTCCGGGACTGAGCCCGGCCACGTCACGCCGGGGGCGCCGGGGTCGTGCTTCCTCAGGGCCCGGTCCGCCCCACGGGCCGCCGGTGCTCGCCGCGCGCTCTGGAGCGTCCGGGCGGGAAGTGGGGCAGCACGTGTTCGGCCAGTTCGTCGATCACTTCGGCGACCGGGCGGCGGCTGTGCTTGAAGTTGATCATCAGCTGGTCGATGCCGATGTCCTGCCAGGCCCGCATCATCGCCAGGAACGACACCCGGCCCACCGAGAAGCCCTGGTGGATGCGCCGGGGCAGGGCCAGCGGGTCCTCGGTCAGGTCCAGGTAGGTGGCTTGGGCGTACGGCTTGAACCCACCGCCATCGCCCCGGGTCAGCTCCCGCCACCGCTGGATGTTCTCGGCCTGCTGCTGGAGCGGCGGGGTGTAGTACAGCCAGCCGTCCATGTTGTCGGCGATCCACCGGACGTCCTGCCTGCCGCGTCCCGTCATCAGTACGGGGATCCGCCGGTACACCGGCTTGGGCAGCAGATCGGTGCCGTGCATCCGGCCGAGCGGCGACTCCACGTGCGGGAAACGGTGCTCGAGGACGACACGGAAGTACTCCAGCGACTGCCGGAACCTCTCGGCCCGGCCGCCCACGTCCTGACCGAAGGCCGGGAACTCCACGGGCCGGTCACCGGTGGCCACCCCGAGCAGGAGCCGTCCGCCTGACAACTGGTCCACCGAGGCGGCCGCCTTGGCGGTGTGCAATGGATGCCGCAGCGGCATGACGATGCTGGCGGTCCCCAGTGTGATCGAGGTGGTGCGGGCGCTGAGCTGCCCCAGGTACACCCACGGGTCGAAGACCTGCCCGGCGTCCCCGAAGCTCGGGTCCAGCAGTGGTACGTCCCGGACCCACACCGAGGCGAAGCCGGCCCGCTCGGCCTGCTGGATCCGCTCGATGTGCCCGGCCAGGGACGGCACGGGCCCGTCGAAGCCCTCCAGGGGCGTGATGGCGCCCACGGTCATCCTGCCGCCGGGATACGCCCTGGCCATGGCCGCGTGCTCGGAGAACGGCCGCTGCGCTCCGCCTTCGACGTCCACGGGTGCGCCGGCTGAAGGAACTGTCGATTGTGTCATGCGATTCTCCGGCGATTTCATGCCGAGTCCGGGCGCATCTGACGCGTGCTGAGGTTGCCCAACCGGCGGTCCTCGCGCATCCCCTCGCCGACGTAGCGCCAACGTTTCGACAGGAGTTCGCTCTGCGCGCCGTGCGGCGGGACGCGGGAGACGAACGTGGTGCTATAGGCGTCCTGGGAAAGCACGGTGAGGTGGTGCGGCCGGTGGCCGTCCCCCCGGATCTGCCAGTCGGAGATGACCCGCATGTCGCGGAAGAACAGCCCCTGCGGCACCTCGGCCTCCATGTCGCCCGAGGTGCCCGAGACGCAAAACGTCGGCCCCTCGACCAGTGTGACGGTGGCGGCCGTGAGTACGGCCGGTTCCGTCTCCTCGATGACGGCGCCGACCTCGTTCGTCATGGCTCCTCCTAGCCCGGGGCGCCGACGAGAGCCTCGAAGTCCCGGGGCAGCTGGGACATTACGTGGCGGAACTCGCCATTACTGACCGCGTCCCTCAGGGTGCTCAGCTCCGCCCGTACGCCCTCACGGGCCTCGTCCGGGCTCACCCCTGCTCGCCTGCTCACCCGATCGATGAACTCGTCGACTCCGAAGGGCTCGGCCTCCGGGGTGGGAGAGACCAGCGGTTCCTTCAGCGGCTTGGGCAGTTCGGACGCGAGGTCCTCCGCCTCGCCCCTGGTGAGCCGCTCGGCCAGGGTTTCCAGGGTGGCGCGGGTGAGGGGCTCCGCCTTCTCCGGGGGGACAGGGGCGCGCCGGGTGATGGTGTCAAGGAAGGTCTTGTAGTCCATGAGCCGTCCTTTTCCTGAAGCTTTGCAACTGCCTGGCGTGGGACCTGAGACAGCCACCGAAGGGTGCGTCGTGCGTGTAGGGGCGCGCTGATGCGCGTCATGGTGCATGCGCCTCAGCAGACGCCGAGTGGAATCGGACATTTCCATGCTCCCGATGTGGGCCACACTCTGCCTGCTCCCGGCAGGAGGAAGGGCGGCGGGCTCGATAGACCTCAGAGCACAAGTGCAGACGGCCTCCGCCACGGCGAAGGGGACGCCGGCGCCGGTCTGCCGGACGTGCGTCAGGGCGCCGTGCCTGTGGGCGCGGTCGACTCTCCCGCCGTCGCGTTTCCGGCCGGCCCGTTCGGCGTCGAGAGCGTTCGACAGCGGCGCGCTGTCGGGCGATGTCGATCAGCCACACTTCCAGTTCGATCGACGGGGGGCACGGCCGGCGCGGCTCTCACCCGCACCCAGAGATGGGCATGTCCTCGTCAGGCACGGTGCTGGCCGACCCCGCTTCCTCCAGGGCCCTCGAAGCCGTGTGTGACGCTCGGGGGGTGATGGTCGGGGTTGGCGGCTGATCCGTGTGGTGCTGGTTTGTTGGGGGGCGGGGTGGTGCCTGCTCTTCAGCCCGGCCCCTGCGCCGGGCCCGGCTTTGTCCCCATCTCGTCGGGGCGCCCCCGCTTTACCGGGTTGGTCGTGTCGTCCGGTCAGTGGCTCTCGTTCAAGGCGCTGCAACGCCGTGCAGCTTCCTGCGGAGGGACGGCCGTACGGCTGGCCGGGATGCCTGCGCACTTCATGCTGCTCTGCCAGGGTGGGAGAAGGTGTTCTTTTTCGGCCTGGGGTGCGGAGGCGCTCAGCAGGGGGCTCTGCGAATCTCGACCGGGTAACAGCCGGCGGCGGTGCCGGCGGGAGCCAACGGCGCCGTCCGGTTCCCGGTGAGGAGGCGAGAGGCATGACCGTGATGGGTGTGTCGAAGTTCGAGAGGTTCTTCCGCGCCGCCGCAGGGCTCGACGTGGACAAGAGCGACCTGAAGCGGTACGGCGACTTCGTCGACGCCAAGCTTTACGACCTCCTGGTCGTCGGCCAGGCGTCGGCCAAGGCCAACGGCCGGGATACCGTCGAACCGTGGGACCTACCGATCACCAAGGGCCTCCAGGAGAGCATCCACCGGTTCCGGCGGCTCGACGAGGAGGTCGAGCTGAAGCCGATCCTGGAACAGCTCGCCGCGCACCCTCCCCTCGACAGGACACCCACCCAGGAGACCGAAGAGCGCTACCCCGAGATCATCGGCGGTCTCAGCGTCGCCCTCGCCGAGACGTTCAAAATCATGTATCCGGATGTCAAGAACCCGCAGACCAGCCACTGGGACGGCGTGACCGCGGTCTTCGACCGGCTGCTGTAGCAGTCGCGCCCCGGTGCACGTCGCCGGACCGAACTGGCATGTCGGACGGGGGCCGGAAGGTGGAGACTGGGAGCCTTCACCGAGGCCCGATTCGCGCAGCAGGTAGCTCGAGGATTCGCGATCGCCCTCTCAGCGCGGCTGGTCTCCTGGGCGGCCCAGGAAGATCACACCCGATTTCCTCCAGGCAACGGCGTGTGACTCGGAATGTCCTTTCGGGGAGGAAGTGCCGTCCCGCGATGCTCTGACACGCCGAGGGAAGATTCATGAAGCTGTCGTCTAGGAGGGGTCGCGCGCCGTGAGCGTGAAAGAAGTCCTCGATGCGCGTGTCGAAAGGCCCACGGCTGTCCTGGGGAAGACACCCCAACGAACAGCTGCGGCTCAGATCTGCATGAATGGAGGTCGTACCGACTTCGAAGAGGGGCGGGTGTTCGGGCCGGGAAGGCCAAGCTGTCCTGGATCGACTCCCACGAACTCCTCCTGAACAAGGCGGCAGACGGATACCAGCACTCCTCCACCCTGACGGCAGCTCCGGCTGATCGCGCGCACATACGCTCTCGGGGCACCCTCGGCCGGCCCTTGCAGTCCCCGATCCGGAAAAGGGATCCGGACGGGCCCTGCCGGGTGTCCCTGCCGCTCGCGTCGGACAACCAGCGACTCGTGAAGGGAGCCACACCATGACACAGGAACTCCGGGGGATGCGGGTGGGGATTCTGGCCGCCGACGGCGTCGAGCGCGTGGAACTCGACCAGCCGCGCGGTGCGCTGCAGGGCGCAGGGGCGAAGACCGAGATCGTCTCGCTTCATCCCGGCGAGATCCAGGCCCGCCAGTTCGACCTCAACGCGGCAGGAACCTTCCCCGTGGACCGCCTGGTCGCCGACGCATCCGTCGACGACTACCACGCCCTGCTCCTGCCCGGCGGCACCATGAACCCTGACCAGCTGCGCATGGACCGCGACGCGGTGCAGTTCGTCAAGGACTTCATGGCCAGCGGGAAACCGGTCGCATCGATCTGCCACGGCCCGTGGACCCTGGCGGAAGCCGACGCCGTGCGCGGCCGCCGCCTGACGTCCTGGCCCAGCATCCGCACCGACCTGCGCAACGCCGGCGCGGAGGTCGTCGCCGACCAGGAGGTGGTCGTCGACGGGCAGCTGGTCACCAGCCGCAGCCCGGCCGACCTGCCCGCCTTCTGCGCCGCCGTCGTGGAGCAGTTCGCCCGGGCGCACCCTCACCCCATCCCCGGCTGAACCCAAAGGCCTGGTCGCGGCGGAGAGAGCAGGCGGTGCACGGTGGAGGTGGGCCCGCTGGGCCCGCGCTCCACCCCACGGGCCGGTCAGCCGTGGCGGTCGCCTGCCAGCCTCCGCGGGTGCACCTCGGCGCGGTACGGCCCGAGGGCAGCGACCAGCGCCAGGGCAAGACCCAGGATCTCGCGCCCGTCCGCGTCGTCGAAAGGGGTGTGGGCCAGTGCCAGCAGCCCGTGAGGGTCCGCTGCGCTCCGGGGCGACCGTTAGGACCTGTGTCCCTCTGGGCGTCGAAGAAGTACATCCGTGAGCCCCGCACCTCATGCAGGCCGAAACCCTGAGTACCCCGCCGCGAGTCGCCAACCCGAATCGTCGTCCCGCCTCCTGTCCTCACAGACCGACCGCCGGTGCCGCTTTTCGACCCGCTGGGTGCAGGCGGGGTGACCGGCGAACAGCCACTCTGGGGCCTGTCGGGACCGCTCGGCGGTCCGCTGGCGGAAGGAGGGGCCATGACCGAGCAGGCCCGCAGGGCCGTTGCCTCGTACGCGACGTACCAGGAAGCCGAACGTGCCGTCGATCACCTCGCCGACCAGGGCTTTCCCGTTCAGAAGGTGGCGATCATCGGTCGGGACATGCGCCTGATCGAACAGGTGATCGGTCGAATGGGGTATGGCGAGGCCGCCCTCCACGGCGCAGCCACCGGAGCGCTGCCCGGCGTACTCATCGGCTGGATCTTCGGTCTGCTGAACTGGCTGAATCCGGTCGTCTCAGGTCTGCTCCTCGCCCTCTACGGGCTGATCTTCGGAGCGGTCGTCGGTGCGCTGCTCGGCGTCCTGCTACACGCGGCCCAGGGCGGCCGCCGGGACTTCGCCTCGGTCCGCTCGATGGAGCCCAGCCACTACGACGTCGTGGTTGACGAGGACGTCGCCGATGAGGCCGTCCGGCTGGTCGCCGGGCTGGACAGCAGGGGCGGCGCGAACACGGGGAGCGCCTCCTCGAAGGGCGGCCGCCCGCGCAGCGACCCCACCCCCACCTGAACGAGTTGCGAAGCCGGGCGGACAGGGCCCGGAGGATGAACCGGTCGCCGACGGACGTCGACCGCGGAAGGAGTTCCTCATGGCCAAGGCAGTGGGCATTGATCTGGGTACCACCAACTCGGTGATCGCCGTGTGGGAGGGCGGCGAGCCGACCGTCGTGCCCAACAGCGAGGGCAGCCGGACCACACCGTCCGTGGTGGCCTTCACCGACACCGGCGAGCGCCTGGTGGGCCAGTTGGCCCGCCGCCAGGCGATCCTCAATCCCAAGGGCACCATCTACTCGGCCAAGCGGTTCATCGGCCGGCACTTCGACGAGGTCTCCGAGGAGGCCAAGGCCGTCGCCTACGACGTCGTCCCGGGAGAAAACGGCGAGGCCCGCTTCAAGGTGCGTGACAAGCTCTACGCGCCTGAGGAGATCAGCGCCCTGGTGCTGCGCAAGCTCGCCGACGACGCCTCCAAGCAGCTGGGGGAGCGGGTCACGGAGGCGGTCATCACGGTGCCCGCCTACTTCAACGACGCTCAGCGCACCGCGACCCGTGACGCCGGACGGATCGCGGGACTGGAGGTGCTGCGGATCATCAACGAGCCGACGGCGGCCGCTCTCGCGTACGGCATGGACAAGAAGCAGCACGAGACGGTGCTGGTCTTCGATCTCGGCGGCGGCACCTTCGACGTGAGCATCCTCGACGTCGGCGACGGCGTGGTCGAGGTGCGTTCCACGGCGGGGGACAGCCATCTGGGCGGCGACGACTTCGACAGGCGTCTGGTCGACTACCTCGCGGACGACTTCCAGAAGGAGAACGGCATCGACCTGCGTAAGGACCCGCAGGCGCTGCAGCGCCTGTTCGAGGCGGCGGAGAAGGCCAAGACCGAGCTCAGCTCCGTCACCCAGACCCAGGTCAACCTGCCGTTCATCACCGCCGACGCCTCCGGGCCCAAGCACCTCACCGACTCGATCATGCGATCCACGTTCGAGCAGATCACCGCCGACCTGGTGGAGCGCTGCCTGGGACCGGTCAAGCAGGCCATGGAGGACGCCAAGGTCGGCGAGAACGACATCGACGAGGTCATCCTCGTCGGCGGCTCCACCCGCATCCCCGCCGTCCAGGCACTGGTGCGCCGGCTGACCGGCGGCAAGGAACCCAACATGAGCGTCAACCCCGATGAGGTCGTGGCGCTGGGCGCCGCGATCCAGGCCGGGGTGCTCAAGGGCGAGGTCAAGGACGTCCTGCTGCTCGACGTCACCCCCCTGTCGCTGGGCGTGGAGACGCGCGGCGGAGTGATGACGAAGATCGTCGAACGGAACACCACCATCCCGGTGCGCCGCGCCGAGACCTTCTCCACCGCCGAGGACAACCAGCCGGCCGTCGATGTGGTGGTCCTCCAGGGCGAGCGCGAGCGGGCCGCCGACAACCGGGCGCTCGGCCGGTTCCAGCTCACCGACATCCGGCCGGCGCCGCGGGGCGAGCCTCAGATCGATGTCACTTTCGACGTCGACGCCAACGGCATCCTCAACGTCAGCGCGCGCGACAAGGACACCGGCAAGGAGCAGGGCATCACCATCAGTGAGAGCTCCAACCTCGACCGGAGCGAGGTCGAGCGCATGGTCCAGGAGGCCGAGCGCAACCAGGGCCAGGACCAGGCCCTGCGCGAGGCCGTCGACGCCCGCAACGAACTGGACGCGATCGCCTACCAGGTCGAAAAGCGCCTGAGCGAACTGGGCGACGCCGCGCCCGCGCACGAAAAGGCCCGTGCCGAGATGCTGGTGGCAGAGGCCCGCGACGCGGTCAAGAACGAGGCCGGAGTCGACAAGACCAGGCCGCTGATCTCCGAACTCCAGCAGGTCTATGCCGGGCTCGCCGCCCACCAGGCCGAAGCGGCGGCGGCGAGTGGTCCGTCGGACACCACCGGGCCGGACGGCTCCGGGCAGGGCGGGACCGGCGCCGACGAAGACGTGATCGACGCCGAGTTCGACAAGGGCTGAGGTACCTGCCATGCCGATCCCTCCCCAGGACCGATCGTCCGACCTGCCGCCCGAGGGCGCCGCACAACCGCCGCAGGGCGACCTTCCCGAGCCCGGGCCGCCGACGACGGAGGCCGAACCGGGGCCGGACGCGGCCACCGGTCCGGCCGCGCGGGAAGACGAGTACGCGGAAGCACTCAAGGATGTCGAGGACCGCTGGCGTCGCGCTCTGGCCGATCTCGACAATCTGCGCAAGCGCCACGTCAGGGAGCTGGAGCGGGAACGGTCGGTCGAACGCGCCCGCACGGCCGCGGCCTTCCTGCCGGTCATCGACAACCTCGAACTCGCCCTGAGCCACGCGGGCTCCGACCCGGGGGCGATCGTGGAGGGGGTCCGCGCCGTGCGCGACCAGGCCGTGTCCATTCTTGAACGCCTTGGTTACGAGCGTCACGCCGAGACCGGCGTCCCGTTCGACCCCTCCCGGCACGAGGTCGTCGGCGTGGTCCAGGATCCGGACGCCGAACCGAACACCGTGGTGCAGGTGCTGCGCCCTGGTTACGGCGAAGGCGAGCGGCAGTTGAGGCCGGCCGCCGTGACCGTCGCCAAGCGGGAGTGACCGCCGATGGCACGCGATTTCTACGAGGTTCTCGGGGTTCCGCGCAACGCCGACAAGGACGAGCTGCAGCGGGCGTATCGCAAGCTGGCCCGCAGGTACCACCCCGACGTCAACAAGGACCCGGCGGCGGAGGAGCGGTTCAAGGAGATCAATGAGGCCTTCAGCGTGCTGTCGGATCCGGACCAGCGGGCCCGTTACGACCGCTTCGGGGAGGATTTCCGGAAGGTCCCCGAGGACTGGGAGGAGCGGGTCGGTGCCGGTGCGGGAGCCGGCGGCTTCCGCTGGTCCACCGGGGAGGGCGGCCCCCGGGGGCGGTACGCCACTACCGGCTTCGGCGGGGAGGGTGTCGACTTCGAGGACTTGTTCGGCTCGTTGTTCGGGGGCGCGGGGCGTACGCGTGTGCCCGGGGCGGACCAGGAGGCCGAGCTGCCGCTCACCGTGGAGGAGGCCTACCGCGGAGGCCGCCGCACCGTCACGCTCGCCGGGCCCTCCGGGCAGCCGCGGCGCTACGAGGTCGATGTGCCGCCGGGTGTCACGGACGGGCAGCGTATCCGGCTGGCGGGCGAGGGCGGCCGCGGCAGCGGTGACGCTCCCGCGGGGGACCTGTACCTGCGGGTGCGGATCCTGCCGCACCCGGTGTTCCGTCTCGAGGGCCGGGATGTGTATGTGCAGCTTCCGGTCACCCCCTGGGAGGCGGCGCTGGGTGCGACGGTTCCGGTGCCCACGCCGAGTGGGGCGACGGCGAAGGTGACCGTGCCCGCGGGCTCCTCCAGCGGGCGTCGGTTGCGGCTGCGCGGTGAGGGCATGCCGAACCCGCGGGGCGATAACGGCAACCTCTACGCCGAGGTACGGATCATGGTGCCGTCCCGGCTCAGTGACCAGGAGCGCGCACTTTTCGAGGAGCTCGCCGCCGTCTCCCCGTTCGACCCCAGGAGGACATGATGAGCGACCGACCGCCCCACACGCGCCGGGCACCCGCGTGGACGGCACCGGCCGCGGCACGCGTCCAGTACGCGATCGTGCCGGTGCCCAGGCTGTCCCTGGACACCGTTGCCCGCCGCTCCGGCGTCCATCCCGATCTCGTCCGCCGGTTCGTGGCCCTGGGACTGGTGGACGCCGAACGCGACGCCGCGGGGCGACTGGTGTTCGCTCCCACGGCACCGTCCGCCCTCGCCCGCGTCCAGCGGCTGCGCACCGGGCTGTGCCTCAACTACGCATCCATCGGCCTGGTGCTCGACCTGCTCGACCGCATCAGCCTGCTCGAAGCCGCGCTGCGCCGCGCTGGCACAAGGAGTGATCCGCCACCATGGACATGAACCGCCTGACCCAGAAGTCCCAGGAAGCACTCCAGGAAGCCCAGAGCGCCGCCATCCGCATGGGCCAGACCGAGGTCGACGGAGAACATCTGCTGCTCGCCCTCCTCGACCAGGAGGACGGCCTGATCCCACGGCTGCTGCAGCAGACGGGCACCGAAGCGGGGGAACTGCGTGCGGCCGTACAGCAGGAACTCTCCCGTCGGCCCCGGGTCACCGGGCCCGGCGCGGCGCCCGGCCAGGTCTTCGTCACCCAGCGCCTGTCGCGGCTGCTGGACGCGGCCGAGCGGGAGGCCAAACGCCTCAAGGACGAGTACGTGTCCGTGGAGCACCTGCTCCTGGCCCTGGCCGAGGAAGGCTCGGCGACCGCCGCAGGGCGCCTGCTCAAGGAGCACGGGGTGACCCGTGAGTCGTTCCTGAGCGCGCTCACCCAGGTCCGCGGCCATCAACGCGTCACCTCCGCCAACCCTGAGGTGGCCTATGAGGCTCTGGAGAAGTACGGCCGCGACCTGGTCCTGGAGGCCCGCTCCGGGCGGCTGGACCCGGTCATAGGCCGTGATGCGGAGATCCGCCGCGTCACCCAGATCCTCAGCCGCAAGACCAAGAACAACCCCGTCCTCATCGGCGATCCCGGCGTCGGCAAGACCGCCATCGTCGAGGGCCTGGCCCAGCGCATCGTTCGTGGCGACGTCCCCGAGGGCCTGCGCGACAAGACGGTGTTCGCTCTCGACATGGGCTCCCTGGTCGCCGGGGCCAAGTACCGGGGCGAGTTCGAGGAACGCCTCAAGGCCGTGTTGTCCGAGGTGAAGGCCGCCCAGGGGCGCATCCTGCTCTTCGTCGACGAACTGCACACCGTCGTAGGTGCGGGCGCCGCCGAAGGGGCCATGGACGCGGGCAACATGCTCAAGCCGATGCTCGCCCGCGGTGAACTCCACATGATCGGCGCCACCACCCTCGACGAGTACCGCAAGCACATCGAGAAGGACGCCGCCCTCGAACGCCGTTTCCAGCAGGTGCTGGTCGACGAGCCGAGCGTGGAGGACACCATCTCCATCCTGCGCGGACTGCGCGAACGTTTGGAGGTGTTCCACGGCGTGAAGATCCAGGACACCGCGCTGGTCTCCGCGGCCACCCTCTCCCACCGCTACATCACCGACCGGTTCCTGCCCGACAAGGCCATCGACCTCGTCGACGAGGCGTGCGCCCGGCTGCGTACCGAGATCGACTCGATGCCCGCCGAACTCGACGAGATCACCCGCCGGGTGACCCGCCTGGAGATCGAGGAGGCGGCCCTGTCCAAGGAGAGCGACCCCGCCAGCAAGGCCCGTCTGGAGGAACTGCGCAGGGAACTGGCCGACCTGCGCGGCGAGGCCGACGCCAAACGCGCCCAGTGGGAGGCCGAACGCCAGGCCATCCGCCGCGTGCAGGAACTGCGCCAGGAACTGGAACAAGTCCGCCACGAGGCGGAGGAGGCCGAACGCAACTACGACCTGAACCGCGCCGCCGAGCTCCGCTACGGCCGCCTCCAGGAACTGGAACGCCGACTCGCCGCCGAGGAGGAGCAACTGGCCGCCAAACAGGGCCAGAACCGGCTGCTGCGGGAGGTCGTCACCGAGGAGGAGATCGCCGAGATCGTCGCCGCGTGGACCGGCATCCCCGTCGCCCGCCTCCAGGAAGGCGAGCGGGAGAAGCTGCTGCGCCTGGACGAGATCCTGCGCGAACGGGTCATCGGCCAGGACGAGGCGGTCAAACTGGTCGCCGACGCCATCATCCGCGCCCGCTCCGGAATCCGCGACCCGCGCCGGCCCATCGGCTCGTTCATCTTCCTCGGCCCCACCGGCGTCGGGAAGACCGAGCTGGCCAAGACCCTCGCGGCGGCCCTGTTCGACTCCGAGGAGAACATGGTCCGCCTCGACATGAGTGAGTACCAGGAGCGGCACACCGTCAGCCGGCTCATGGGCGCACCACCCGGATACGTCGGCTATGAGGAAGGCGGCCAGCTCACCGAGGCCGTACGCCGCAAGCCGTACTCGGTCGTGCTGTTCGACGAGATCGAGAAGGCTCACTCCGATGTCTTCAACACCCTGCTGCAGGTCCTCGACGACGGCCGCATCACCGACTCCCAGGGCCGCACCGTCGACTTCCGCAACACCGTGATCATCATGACCTCCAACATCGGCTCCGAGCACCTCCTCGACGGCGCCACCGCCGAGGGCGAGATCAAGCCGGACGCCCGCGCCCTGGTGATGGGCGAGCTGCGCGGGCACTTCCGCCCGGAGTTCCTCAACCGCGTCGACGACATCGTGCTGTTCAAGCCGCTCGGTGAGCGGCAGATCGAGCGGATCGTGGAGCTGCAGTTCGACGAGCTGCGCCGTCGACTCGCCGAACGCCGCATCACCGTCGAACTCACGAATGCTGCCCGCGAGTTGATCGCCCACCAAGGCTACGACCCGGTCTACGGGGCACGCCCGCTGCGCCGCTACATCTCCCACGAGGTCGAAACCCTCGTCGGACGAGCCCTTCTGCAGGGCGACGTCCAGGACGGCGCCACCGTCCGCGTCGACGCCCGGGATGGCGAACTGGTCGTCACATACGACCAGCCCGAGGACGTGGAAGAGGCGAGGGCCGCATGAGCACCGCGCGAGCGACGACCGTCAGCTGCCCTCACTGCGGGCGCACCAACCGCGTTCCCGTGGCCGCCGAGGGCCACCCCAAGTGCGGCCACTGCAAGCAGCCCCTACCGTGGATGGTGGACGCGGGCGACGACGACTTCACCGAGGTCGCCGAGCGGGCCGACGTCCCCGTCGTGGTCGACCTGTGGGCCACCTGGTGCGGACCCTGCCGCATGGTCAGCCCCGCCCTGGAAAAGGTCGCCACCGACCTCGCCGGCCGCATCAAACTCGTCAAGGTCGACATCGACAAAAACCCGCGACTGTCGCAGCGTTTCGCGGTCCAGGCGGTGCCGACGCTGCTGATCCTCGACCACGGGGAGACCGTCGCCCGGCAGACGGGGGCCGCGCCCGCCCCCGCTCTACGCCAGTGGGTGGAACAGTCGATCACCGCCCGGAAAGGGTGATCCGGATGACCATGCATGCAGACCCCCACCTCGCGCTCGTCCGGCCGGTCAAGCCGCTGACCCCAGAGGGGTGTCAGGAGTGTTTGATGCTCGGCTCCCCGTGGGTCCACCTGAGGCTCTGCCTGACCTGCGGGCACGTCGGCTGCTGCGACTCCTCGCCGAACAAGCACGCGCGCAAGCACGCAGCTGCCGACGCTCATCCGATCGTGCAGTCGTTCCAGCCCGGCGAGGATTGGCGCTGGTGCTACGTTCACGAGGCGTTCGTCTGATGTCCGGCGACCAGTCGCTGCCGGGCGAAGAACCGGTGCCGGAGAAAGCGGACGAGGCCGCCTTCTGGGAGACCCCGGACATCTACGGCGCGTATCCGCGCCTCACGGAGGACCAGATAGCACGTCTGGCGGAGCACGGGCAACGCCGGAACATGGCTCCGAACGACGTGCTGATCCGGGAGGGGGAGCGCTGCGAGACGTTCTTCGTCGTCCTCAGCGGTACCGTCGCCGTCGTCGAGGACTACGGCACTCCGGAGGAGCACGTGCTGCGCGTGCACGGCCCCGGTCGCTTCATCGGCGAACTCGGCCTGCTGCACGGACAAGTGGCCTTCTACACCGCTGTCGTCAGGGAGCCGGGCGAGGCCCTCGTCGTCTCCTTGGACCAGTTGCGCCACCTGGTGTCCCAGGACTCCACCATCGGGGACATCGTGCTGCGCGCCTGTCTGTGCCGTCGCGCGCTGCTCGTCGGACAGGGCGCCGGCTTCCGCATCATCGGCTCGCGCTACTCGCCCGACACCAGACGGCTGCGCGAGTTCGCCATCCGCAACCGGCTGCCGCACCGCTGGATAGACCTGGAGACCGACAAGGAGGCCGAGGAGTTGCTGCGCCGCTTCGGCGTCGGCCCGGAGGAGACACCGCTCGTCATCTGGCGGGACACCACCCTGTTGCGCAACCCCAGCAACGCCGAACTGGCCCGTCTCATCGGCTTGCCGTCACTGCCTGCCGGAACCCGTCACGGCGACGTCCTGATCGTCGGCTCCGGACCCGCCGGCCTCGCTGCCGCGGTGTACGCCGCCTCCGAGGGCCTGAGCACCACCGCGGTGGAGGCGTTGGCCACCGGCGGCCAGGCCGCCACGTCGTCCCGTATCGAGAATCTGCTCGGCTTCCCCTCCGGCATCTCCGGCGCCGAACTCGCCGAACGTGCCCTGCTCCAGGCCGACAAGTTCGGCGCCAGGATCAGCATTCCGGTGGAGGCGACCGGTCTCCATCCCAAGGACGAGGACCACTACGTCGTGGCGTTCGCCGACGGCAGCGAGATCGCCGCCCGCGCCGTCGTCCTGGCCACGGGTGCCCGCTACCGCCGCCTCCAGGTGCCCGGCATCGAACGCCTGGAGGGAACGAGCGTCCATTACTCGGCGACCGTCTACGAGGCCCAGCAGTGCCGCACCGACCCGGTGGCCGTGGTCGGCGGAGGCAACTCGGCGGGCCAGGCGGTGCTGTTTCTCGCCGGGTATGCGCCCAAGGTGTACCTGCTGGTCCGAGGACCAAGCCTTGAGGCCAACATGTCCCGCTACCTGGTCGACCAGGTCGAGCGCCATCCGCGGGTGGAGGTCATGCTGCACACCGAGGTCAGCGAGGGCATCGGCCAGGAAGTGCTGGAGGAGCTCGACGTGGTCGACAACCGCACGGGCCGGCACCGCCGGCTCGCCGTAAGGAGCCTGTTCGTCTTCACCGGAGCCGACCCCCACACCGAGTGGCTCGCCGGCACCATCGCCCTCGACTCCCGCGGCTTCGTCCTCACCGGGCCGGAGGCCCAGGAAGCCTGCGCCCACCCCGAGGTGTGGCACGGCCGCGGGCGCTCCTGCATGACCCTGGAGACCTCCCTGCCCGGGGTCTTCGCGGCCGGGGACGTCCGCAGCGGCTCGGTGAAGCGGGTGGCCTCGGCGGCCGGGGAGGGCGCGATGGCCATCCACTACGTGCACCGGCACCTGGGGCACTCGGCCGCGCCCGGCACCACGGGCACGCCAACTGCCGCGGGCGGCTCGGACGTCTCCCCACGCATACGTCACAAGGAATCCGCATGGCTCGCATGACCCATGGCGGGCGATGAGGTCACGAGAAGGAAGAAGGAGGCGATGGCGATGGCCATGCCCGTCCGGCGCCACCGCGGTGGCGGTCTGCAGGAAAGGCCCGTCTGGGCACCCACCCCTGTCAATCCCCTGGTCGAGTTCGATGAACTGCTCAACCAGATGAGCGGCCTGCTGGAGTCGACGGTGGGCGCGGCACCCGCGGCCGCGTGGACGCCTCTCGCGGACGTGTCGGAGTCCGAGGAGGCGTTCCACATAGAGATCGAACTCCCCGGTGTGAAGAGCAAGGACATTGACGTAGAGGCCGACGGTCCCGAACTCGTGGTCACCGGAGAGATCAAGGAGCGGGAACGCAAGGGTGTGCTGCGCCGCAGCACCCGCCGGGTCGGAGCCTTCGAGTACCGTTTGCGGCTGCCCGGAGAGTTGGACACCCACAAGATCAAGGCTGAGATGCAGGACGGGGTGCTCAGCATCACGGTTCCCAAGGCCGAAGCCGCCAGGCCTCGCCGGGTCCAGATCAGTGAGTCCGGCGAGGGCGCGCGCGAAGACGCCACCCAGAGCGGCGCAGCGGCGGGCGGCGGGACCACCGCTCCCTGAGCCCCCACCGGGCCAGCGGTGCCGGACCAGCGTCCGTCACCGCTGCCGTCGCGACGAGGACGACGGCCTGCACGGTGCGGTTGATCGGCATGGTCTCGACGCACACGTCGGAGTCCGGGTACGTGTGGCGGCGCTCGACGCGGCGAGACTGCTTGCCCCTCCAGGAGGCGCGGCGCTCCCCGTGGCCGATTTCGTCACCCACTCCGGTGCGCGGGTCCTGATCCGTCACCTTCCGCCGCCACGGCGGCCCGCACCCGCTGCTCCTCGCGATCAGGGCCGACGTCCCGTTCCAGGGGTGTGCGGCTCACGGCCGTCGCGAGGTCTTCCAAGGCCCGTTCTTGCAGTTCCGCCTCGTGCCGCACGACCGGGCTCCGGTGGCCGGCGGCGTCCTCCCACGCGTGGAGCGCCTCGTTCACGTGCCCCCAGTCCGGATTCCTGTGCTCGCGCACGTCGGCTGCCGCCTGCTTGGTGTCGGCCTCCAGGGCGTCGGCGAACCGCTTCGCCTCGGGGACGGAACGGCTGTCGGCCTGCGGGACGTGGCTCTCCATGAGCATCGCCGCCCGGCCGAATTGCTTGAGCGCCTCCTGCGCCTCCTCCGTTTCGCGCGACGTCGGGCACCCCTGGGGCGGACCGGTTCCTGCCTTGCCCGGTCGTAGGCATCCTGGCAGGCGGCGCGTGCCTCCCTGCTCGCCAGCAGTACCCTGCGCATGTCGGCGTGATGCTCCCGGGTCGGTTCGGCGTGGCTGCCGAGCAGGTCGGTTCGGCGTGGCTGCGGTGCACAGCGGCCGCGTAGCGGCCGCTGGCGGTGAGCCAGTCCGCGAGCCGGACATGCGGTCCGGGTCCCCCGTCGGTCCCCGACGCGAAACAACCACGCACGATCAATCAGTGGAATCTTCGTACCCGGACGCCCACCAGCAGCGCACCGGGATCTGTGATCGGCTTGGCGGCGGTCCGCTCCGGTCACGGCGCCTGAGAGCAGCCCTCCCGGACCCGCGGCACCGGCACAGCGCCGGTCCCGGCGGGCCCGGCTGGGACAACTCCGGTTGCGCCCCGCCTGTGCGCGTCACACGCTCCTTCATGGACCGCACTCCGGGAAGCCGGCGTCCCGCCCATCCTTGTGACCGGCGCTGCGGGCCGCCTCGGGCCGTAGGGCGATCCGTGGTGGAGGGCCTTCGGCGAGGGGGCCTGCCCGTCCGGGCCATGGTGCGGCGCGATGACGACCGCGCGCAGGCGCTGCGCGCGACCGGCGCCGAGGTTGTTTTCGGACACCTGACATGGGCGGCCGACGTCACCCATGCTCTGGCCGTCTGCGGACGCATGTACTTCGTCATGGGCGTTTCGGCGCAGTATCTGCAGGCCCGCCGTCACCACGGCGGCCGTCGCGGGCACTAACGGACGCCTGGAGGCGTTCGTCAACATGCCGCAGTGCACCGTCTCCGAGACGGCCCTCACCAGCACCGCAGAGTCGGATCAGCAACTGCAGCACTGGCTGGTCGAGCAGGTCCTCGACTGGCCCGCGCTTCCCGTGGTCCACATCAGGCCGACGGTGTCCACGGAGAACCCGCTCTTCCGCGTCGGCTTCTCCTCGAAGTCCGGGAGAGCACCATCAGGCTGCCCTTCGGCCACGCCGAGACCTCCCCGGTGGTGGCGTCGCCGCGGTCGGCCCGGCTGGGGCGCGCGACCCAGCGGTAGGGAAGCGGCATGAGGCCCCGGTCGCAGGTCCGAGTCCTGGAGCGGGGGACTCGGAGCATGGGAACAGGGCAAGGTGCCGACCGGAGGAGCGGAGCCGGTACAAGTTCACCTACGGCGATCTCGAGCGCGTCAGCTCCGTTGCTCGACCACCCGCATCACTGTCCTCGTCCAGGCCGCCCTCTGCCTGTATCAGGCCAGCTCAGCTTGAGGATGGAAAACGCTCCCTACCTTGTTCGCGTGGGGTTGGTCCCGGTCACTCGTAGGATCGCGGAGACCCCAGGGGTCCGGGTGTGGCTCAAAAGGCTCATGCCGAAGATCGTGGCTTTCAGTGATTGGCCGCCCTGACCCCGCGACGACACGGCCACTGATTGGGATGCGCGAGCAGTCGCTTCGTAGGGACACGTCGGCGTGGTCGTCTGCGGGAACACAACGACGCGAGTTGCGAGGAGGCCCAAGTTGGCTGAACTGTGGGCGGGGACGGACGCGGGCAAGGCCGAGCACCACTGCACGGTCATCGATATGAGCGGGACGAAGCTGCTGTCGCGTCGGGTGCCCAACAACGAGCCCGAACTACTGGAACTACTCGGCGACGTGCTGGCGCTCGCGGACGGTGACCCTGTGACGTGGGCGGTGGACCTGAACGCCGGCGGGGCCGCGCTGTGGATCGCCCTGCTGACCGCGCACGGCCAGCAGGTCATCTACATCCCCGGCCGCACCGTGCACCACGCGTCGAGTTCCTACCGCGGCGACGGGAAGACGGACGCAAAGGATGCCTTCGTCATCGCCGACCAGGCACGCATGCGCCGTGACCTGCAGCCCCTGCAAGAGTGGGACGAGATCGCGGTCGACCTGCGGGTCCTCACCGCCCGCCGCTACGACCTGTCCGCAGACCGCACCCGCGCCATCAACCGGCTTCGCGCCCAACTGCTGGAGTACTTTCCCGCCCTCGAGCGTGCTTTCGACTACAACACCTCCAAAGCCGCGCTCACCCTCCTGGGCGGCTACCAGACCCCCGTCGGCCTGCGGCGCATCGGCCAGTCACGGCTCGCCGCCTGGCTGGCCAACCGCAAGGTCCGCAACGCCTCCGCCGTCGCGGCCGCAGCGATCGAAGCAGCCGGCCTGCAACACATACAGGTCCGCGGCGAGAAGACGGCCGCGGCCATGGCACGCACGCTGGCCCAGGCGGTCGCAGACCTGGACCAGCAGATCGCCCGCATCGATGCGCAGATCGAGGCCCGGTTCCGCGAGCACCGGCACGCCGAGGCGATCACCAGCATGCCCGGCATCGGCTCCCTGCTCGGCGCCGAGTTGGTCGCCTGCACCGGTGGTGACATCGCCTCTTTCGGCAGCGCCGGGCGCCTGGCCGGCGTTGCCGGCCTGGCCCCGGTCCCGAGGGACTCCGGCAAGATCAGCGGCAACATGCGTCGCCCTCGCCGCTACCACCGCCGACTCCTGCGTGTTTTCTACCTTTCCGCCCAAGTCGCCGCCCGCTGCTGCCCCACATCACAGGCCTTCTACCAGCGCAAACGCGGTGAGGGGAAGACACACAAGCAGGCCGTGCTCGCACTCGCCCGGCGGCGCCTCGACGTGCTGTGGGCGCTCATACGCGACCAGCGCACCTTCACCGCCGAGCCACCTCGGCCCAACCACGCAGCGGCATAGCCAGCACACCAGGCGTTACATCGGGCTTGACAAACCACATTGGGAATCACTGTCGGCGTCGCGGTCCAGGACTGCTCCTTCCCGAGGAGGGGCTGGGGACTGGGGAATCCCCATCGGACCAGACCGATCGCCGGGACGCTGTCGCGCCAGATGCCCACGAGGATCCGCGGCAGAGGCGTCGGACGTACCTCCTCCACCTGGCCGAACGCCGGAATTGATCCGATGGAGGTCGCAGAGCGAGCGGGAAATACCGTGGAGGTGCTGTTGGCTCGGTATGCCCACAGTGTCTCCATGGGCGGCACGCGGTGGCCAACAAACGCATCGAGGATCTGTTGTTCGGATACGAGCCGGCCCCCGGCGTGCGGGAACTCCGGTGGCGCCCCGGTTCAAAGGCCCCGTTCCGCCCACTCGCCGACGTGCTGCCCCGCCTGGCCGACGGTCGTGACATCACCATGCCCGGGGCAGACCACGGTGTCCGCCGGCACGGAGATGAGCCGCTCCCTGGAGGGACCGCTGGACGGTGACGGCTGACGCGGAACCCTTCGACCGGCGAGATCAACGCCGCGCCGGCTGTCACACCGGGCGGGGACTGGCAGTCTTGAGGGAGGTGCAGCCACCGGCGGGAGACGGTGATCGCGGTGTATGCGGGTACCCGTCTGCTTGAGGGTGCCCGGGCCACACCGGATGCCCCCGCCTGCACGCCGGTCGGCGGCCGCAAAAGCCGTTACCGGGGCCGGAACGCTTCGGGAGGCCCAGCCACGGTCCAGGACACCGCGCAGCAACGAGTACCCGCAGGCACTGTGGGGCCGGCCGGGCGGGTGGGGGATGTCTGGACGTCCGCGTGGGACCGGGTCATCGCCTCCGATCCCGGGTTCATCCGGCTGCTGAACGCGCTGCGCATCGTCTTGAGCGTGCTGCTGTCCGTCGTCGTGATGACTGCGCTGCACATCCCTCTTCCGCTCCTGGTCACCGGTGCGACGGCGGCGGAGGTCTTCTCGTTCGCCGTCTCCGATCCGCACCGCCGCGATCAGGCGATCACGCTGGCTCTGGGACTGCCGACCGGTCTGACCGCGCTGGCTTTCGGAGCCCTGCTGGTGCACCACCGATTGCTGAGCGACGTGGTCTGCGTCCTGGTGATCTTCGCGGCCGCTTACGCGCGACGGTTCAGCAGACGGTGCAGCGCGTTGGGCGTCATCGCCTTTCAGATGTTCTTCATCACCCAGTTCGTCAGGCCTCACCCGCAGTGGCTGCCTCGGCTGTGCCTGCTGCTGGTGATCGGTGCGGTCTGCAGCGCGGTGGTGAGGTTCGGGCTCGTCCCGACGTCCTCGCAGGGCACCCTGCAACGACTGCTTGAGGCGTTCCGCGCGCGACTGGTGCAGCACCTTGAGGCAGTCATCGACCTGGCTCGGCAGAAGCCGGGAACACCTGGCGCCGAACGGGCCGTGCGCCGTCTGCGGCGGCGCACGGCTGCCCTGCATCAGGCAGCACTGATGATCCAGGACCACTTGGACGACACGATTCGGGAGCACTGCACGGCAGCCCATGTCCAGCGGCGCATCGCCGAGGCGGAAGTGGCCGCCGAACACCTCGCGGTCCTGCTGACAGGGGCGCTCGGCCTGCAGGGGGTCAATCCCGTCGCCAGCGACATCACCGAGCGCACCGGCCGCGTGCCACCGGACGTCTCGGTACCGCTGCGCACGGCCGACGAGCAGGTCATCCACCGTCTCATCGCCGATCTGCACGCGCTGAAAGTGGTCGCCGGGCGGGCTCCCGGCAGCGACCACGGTGTCGGCCTGAAGATCGTGCGGGACCGGCTCCTGAGCTACCGCGACGACGAACGGCTGCCCGACGCGCCCCCTGCCGTACAGGACGTGTTCCGGGCGATCGGCGACGTCAGCCGAGCCCTGCTCGGCCTGCGCCTGGCACTGACCGGGCCTGACGAGAGCGAGGAGAGTCCGGATGACAGCCCCGAGACCGTGCGCTGCCGGGAGGAGCTGCAAACCGAGGACGCCGTCCTCGACGCCGAGGACGCCCTAAGGGAGAAGTCCGAGGAGGAGGGCGAACCGGCCGGCCTGGAACGCACTACCACCCGTATCGCCGTGCAGGTTTCCCTCGCCTCGGCCCTGGCGATCGTGGGTGGCGAACTGCTGTCGCCGCAGCGCTGGTACTGGGCCGTCTTCACCTGCTGGGTGGTGTTCGTCAACACCTCCTCGGCCGGAGAAATCCTGGTCAAAGGGTCCCGGCGCCTGGTGGGCACCCTGCTCGGCGTCCTGGCCGGAATCGGCTTGGCCAGCCTGGTCGGCAACCAGCCCTGGGCCGCGTTCACGCTGGTCATCCTGTGCCTGTTCGGGACTTTCTACGCGATCTCCTACGCGGTGGTGTCCTTCTTCGTCACCGCGATGATCGGGCTGCTTTACACGCTGTTGCACAGCTTCACCCCGGACCTGCTCGTGATACGGCTGGGCGAGTCCGCGCTGGGGGCCGCCTGCGCGGTCGTGGTGGGCCTGCTGGTGTTGCCGGTGCGGACGCAGGAGCGCACCGAGGAGCAGATCCGCGAAGTGCTCTCACGACTGCGTGAGGTGACCGGCCAGGGTGTGGCCGAGCTCGGCGGCGGTCGCCCCGTCGACCTGCTCCACCGTTCACGGGCCTTGGACGGCGCACTGGCCGATCTGCGGACCACCACTCTGCCGCTGCGCCATCCGATCACCCCCTTGCGCCGTCGCCGGCGGCTCACCCGTTACGTCCTGGGACTGCTGGAGACGGCCGCCTACCACGCCCGCAACCTCGCGGCCATCGCCCAGCCCGCGCCAGGCAGTCCGGGGATCGTGAGCGATGCGCGGCTATCCGAGGTGGCAGGACGCGTAGACCGCAACCTCGGCGCGCTCATCGAGTGCCTGCAGACCAAGGGTGGCTGCCGGGAGCCTCTCGACGCCGAGGCGGGAACCGCCACCGCGCAGAAGGACTCCGAAGCCCCTCACGCCCCCGGATCCGGAAGGCGGACGGCGCCGGAGACGGAGCAGCAGCGAAACCGGCTCACTCAGGTGGCACTGCGTCATCTGCAGCGGGTGGACGAAGACGTCCTGGGACTCGCCCGCCCGCTCGGCATGGGATTCAAGGAACAGCAAGCCAAGCCGGACACCCGGCCGACGGAGACAGCTGCCGCGGGCCGGTAGGACGCCGGCGCCCGCGGTGGGCGATCGCGGCGGTAGTTCGGCTGACGAGGCGTCATGGTCCCGGCGGCGCCACGATGCCGGCAGGGGGCCTGCGCTCACCAGGCCGATCGGGGCCGGTGACCGGGTGGTGACAGATCCGCCCCGCATCCGGCCACGGCGGGTGCTGCGTGACCGGCCCGGCCTGCGGCGCCGGACGTACAGTTGACGCAGATTCGTCCAATTGACGCAGATTCGTCGTACACGAGCCGCTGTCGGTGAAACTCCGAAAAGGACGGACCTCTCCCATCGACTGAGGCCGGTTCGTGCGACCTGCCGGGCACGCGGGCATGATCTCGCCAACGATGACGACGAAAGCCGTGCATCCCTCGCCGTGATCCCGGGAGTCGCGCATCGGAACCCGGCCTCGATCACGCGACGCACATCGCACGGAGCTCGCCCATGTCGAACCTGTGGGGCTCGGAAAGTCATCGCTGCAGCTCAAACGGCATATCTGTACTCGTTGATGACTCCGCCGAGGACGCGGGTGCGTAGGAGTCTTTGCGCGTGGGGGTCGTGCCCGACAACGGGCTGGTCCCGAGCCTCGGGCGGTCGTTGGTCTCGGGCTCGGTGCGGTCGATGCCTGTTGTAGTGGTGCTGGTACTCGGTGAGGACCTGTCGAGCGTGGGCCTCGTTCATGATCAGAACGTGGTCGAGTGCCTCCCGGCGGATCGTGCCGATCGCGCGCTCGCAGTGAGCGTTCATCCGCTGCGCCTGCGGCGCACTGAGCAGCACCTCCATCTCTTCCGCTTCGAAGACGGCGTCGAAGGAGCTGGTGTACTTGCTGTCGCGGTCGCGAAGGGCGAAGCGTAGGGACTCGACGCGGGCGCCGAGATCCGCGGCGAGGTTGCGGGCCTGCTGGGTCGCCCATTGTGCGGTGGGGTGGGCGGTGACGCCGGTGACGTGGAGTCTGCGGGTGCCGTGCTCCAGGAACACCAGCGCGTACAGGCGCCTGCCGGTCACGGTGTCCACGTGGAAGAAGTCCGCGGCGATGATTCCCTCCGCCTGTATGGTGAGGAATTCGCGCCAGCTTGGACCGGAGCGACGCGGGGCCGGGCCGATGCTGGCAGCGTGCAGGATCTGCCACACTGTTGATGACGCGATCGGGTGCCCCAGCCGGGCCAGCTCGCCCTGGATCCGGCGATGCCCCCACCGGGGATTGTCACGCGCCAGGCGCAGGACCAGTTTCTTGAGCGCGGCAGCGGTGGCTGGTCTACCGGTGTGTCGGCGTCGGCCGGAGTAGTCCCACTTTCTGGTGATCAGCCTTCGGTGCCAGGCCAGTAGCGTCCCTGGCGTGATCGGGAAGACGCTGCTCCAGCGGCGGCGCGGTATCAGCGACGACAGCGCGGCCAGCCAGAATCGGTCGGCCGGCTCGTAGCGGATCGGATGGGTGAGTTGCCGTTGCAGTACAGCGTTCTCGTGCCGCAGCACCAGCAGTTCGGCATCCTTGGCGGTCTCCCGGCGTAGCAGTACCGCTGGCACGGACAGCAGCGCACGGGTGGTCCGGTACAGCAGTGAGGTTCGGGTCGGCCCAGGCGGGGGCCACCTGAGGGGCCTCGCGTTTTTCGGACAGGGATCTGACCGTATATTTCACCCGGCGATTCGCAACCTCGCGTGCTCGGCGTGGACTTCTCGCGGAGGACGGTAACCGACAGCCGAGTGGAGGCTTTTGCGATTGTACCAGAATTCGATGTAGCGGGTGATGTCCTGCCGGGCGGCCTCGCGGGTCAGGTAACTCACACGGGGGGCACGCTCGTTCTTCAGGAGTGCTACTGACGTCGATTCACTTCGCCGGTTGGCATCACCTGCCAGCTCCCTGGACGAGGCCCACGGACCACCGCAACGAAGACGGCCGGTGAGACGTGCGCGCCGCAGCGGCCGTCGTCCGCGGACTCAACCGCGGCGCCGCGGTACGGGCGGCATAGCGGGCATGCCCGGGATGTCGGCCGGGTCGACCTTCCATTCCCGGGGGAAGGCGGAGGGATCGGTGGCGGCCGGCCCTTCGGTGGAGCGGTAGCTGTAGAAGCAGGTGTCGCAGACGTACATGGTCCACTTGCCCGGGACGGGTGAGGTGGTCATCACGCGCACCGCGGACTCCTCACAGCGCGGGCAGATGGTCGTGTTGAATGGGGAGGTCACTTGATCAGTTCCTTCAGGATGGTCTCCCACGCGGCGGTAGCCGGTGGGTTGGCGACCTCGTGGGAGTAGTGGCCCCGCGTCTCGGGAGACTTCGGGGTGGTGGCGTCGATGACCACTTTGTGGACGATGCCATCCGGCTCGGAACTCGGATCAAGGGCCAAAACCGAGCCGTTGGGCACGGTGACGATGTCGTGCTGGGCATGGAAGCGCACCGACAGGGCCCACATCACCTGCGCGAGGTTGAACGGGTCGACGTCGTCGTCGACGACGATGATCACCTTGCAGTAGGCCAGGCCGTGAGGAGTCGTCATCGCGCGCATGCCGACCGCCTTGGCGTGGCCGCCGAAGCGCTGCCTGACGGAGATGATCCCGAGCAGGCCCTGGGTGTACATGGCGTTGACCGCCACGACCTCCGGGAAGTCCGCCTTGAGCTGCCGGTACAGCGGGACGCTGGTGTTCAGGGCGAGCGTGTAGTCCATCTCCGTCCACGGCTTGCCGAGATAAAGGTGCTCAAAAATGGGATCAGTGCGGTGGCTGACCCTGGTGATGCGGATGACCGGCTGACTGCGAGCCCCGGAGTAGTAGCCGGTGAACTCGCCGAACGGCCCCTCGATCTCCCGCTCACCACGGACGATCTCGCCTTCGAGGACCACCTCAGAGCCCCAGGGCACATCGAGGCCGGTCAGCGGCGCCCTGCCGATACGGTAAGGGGCGCCCTGGATCGCGGCGGCCATCTCGTACTCGGACTGGTCGTAGGCGAGCGGCATCCCGCCGACAGTGGTAATGACCGGTTCGTTGCCGATGGCGATGGCGATGGGCAGGTTCTCATCCCGCTCCTCGGCCTTCCGCAGATGCAGACCGATGTCATGGGCGGCCAACGGCTGGATACCCAGGCGATCCCTGTCCTTGACCTGGATGCGATAGATGCCGGCGTTCTGCTTACCGAAGTGCTCCGGGTCGTCCGGATCACGGGTGACGACGATCGCCTTGTCGATGTAGGTGCCCACATCCCGCTCATTCAGGCGGAACAGCGGCAGCAACCGAAAAAGATCGATGTCCTCGGTCAGCGTGTGCTCCTGCCACGGCGGGTCGTCACGGCGCTCGACCTGGCCGGGGAAGGCGTCCCAGCGCCGGGCGAACTCGAAGAACTGCTCCTTGACGGGAGTGTCCTTGTCCATACCCAGCATGAGCGCGTGGTTGGGCCAGGAACCCACCACGTTGAGAGCGACACGCCCCCGCCCGGGCTCGTAGCCATCAATGTTGTCGAACAACAGGGCCGGCCCACGGTCGGTGAGATTGGTGACGGCGGCAGCCGCGGAACTCAGGTCGGGCTCGGGCCTGACGGGGTCGGAGTAGGTGAGCAGTTGGTCGTTCCTCTCCAGGAAGCTGAGGAATTCCCGTAGATTGGCGTAGGCCATGGGTTGTCCTTCTGTTGCGGTCGGGCGTCCTGACGGGCCGTCAGGCTCGGTCGCGCTCATCGGGGAGCCGAATCTCGTCATCCCGGTCGCGTGGGACGTCCGCGCGACCGGTGTGCGGTGCGGCCATCCCGTTCCAGCGGCGGGACCCGGGCATCCGCAGCTGAAACTGGTCGAGGGTGCGGGCCACGATGTGGTCGATCACGTCGTCGAGCCCTGCGGGGTGGTTGTAGAAGGCCGGTGTCGGAGGCAGCACGGTGACGCCTATCCGGGAGAGCTCCAGAAGGTTTTCCAGGTGGATGGTCGACAGTGGCGTCTCGCGGACCACCAGGACGAGCTTGCGGCGCTCCTTGAGGGTCACGTCCGCGGCCCGGCCGACGAGGTCCTGTGCGAACCCGGTGCGGATGCCCGCCACCGTCTTCATGCTGCACGGGACGACGATCATGCCGTCGGTGGGGAACGAGCCACTTGAGATCGACGCTCCCTGGTCGTGGGGCGCGTGGCTGACGGTCGCCAGCTCGGCCACATCCCTGGCGGTGCAACGCGTCTCCAGGCTCACGGTGGAACGGGCCCACCGGCTCATCACCAGGTGCGTCTCCACCTCCAGCTCCCGCAGGGCCTCCAGGAGGCGGACACCGAGGATGGCCCCGGTCGCTCCGGTCATGGCGACGACGAGTCGCATGGTGTGCCTTCCGACGACGAGGAGAGGGACGTGCGCGCCCCTTCTTGGGCCATAAAACGCTCCGCGCACGCCCTAATTGAGAAGTGTCCCCGGGGGTCGGGTACCGCTGCGACGCTTCGGTGCGGTGAGGTCAGATGCGGAGAAGATCCCCTGTACCGCGATTCCGGCGAACCGACCGCACGGCAGACGATCACCTGCTGCCCATCAAACCCCCGACCAGCCCGAGCCCCCACACCAGCCCCGTGACCTGTCTTCAGGTGGGAGACGGCTCAATCCGCCTCCTCGCGTACAGCGACACAAGACCCCAGGCGCGTACCGGAGCCCTCCGCAGCGTTTCGCACGGCGAGGGATGCCCGTCTGAGGGCATGTCACCCGAGCGGACACCACGCCAAGCAGTTCGCGCAGCACCTCCAGCAGGCACGCACTCGGCAGGGCGACCGTCACGCCGTGACAGTGGTCGGCCGCCGCACGGCTCAGCGCAGGCCAGCCCGATCGTGGTGGGCAGGAGACTCGGCGCCCGAATAGGTGTAGTAGTCCGTCTGCGGCAGGCCGATGAAGGCCAGCAGTCGGGCGGTGAACTCCTCGTAGAACTGGTCGACCGTCTGCGGCAGGTTGTAGAAGGTGGGGATCATCGGGTAGACGACGCCGCCCGCCTCCGCTACCTGGGTGAGGTTGCGCAGGTGGATGAGGTTGAACGGGGTCTCTCGCACACACAGCACCAGCGGACGCCGCTCCTTCAGCGTCACGTCGGCCGCCCGCTCAATCAAGGTGTTCGCCGTGCCGTTCGCCACCCGCCCGACCACGCCCAGCGCACAGGGCACCACGAGCATCCCCCAGGTCGGGTAACTCCCCGAGGTCGGCCCGCCGTTCAGGTCCTCCGGATCCCACTCCACGACCTTGTCCACCGCAGGCCGCGCGCCCAGCACCAGCTCGGCGGCGTCCCCGGAGGCATCCCGCCCGGTTTCGTACGCCACCAGCTTCCGCCCCGCCTGGGAGACCATCAGGTCGATCCGCCCCACCCGATCGTCCTTGACCAGCGCTTCCAGGACGAACCGCGCCATCCGGGTGCCCCCCGCACCCGTTACCGCCAGCGTGATACCGCGCCGTTCCGCCATCTACTCATCCCTTCGGTTCCCAAGCGGCCCATCCCCCAGTCAAGGACAGCCGACATACATACCGGAAAAATCATGGTAAACGGGCTGCTGATCAGATAGGGGATGGAAACGCCCTGAGTCGACGATCCAACACGGCGCGTCCCGCGGGTACCAGGGCCGTTCCAAAGTCGTTTGATCTTGGTGTTGTTGCTGGTCACGGGGCGATGCCGAGGAGGTCGAGGGGCGGGTGAAGGGTTCGTAGGACATCTCGCGGAGGCCGGCGGCGGTGTTGGTGTGGCCGTCAAGACGGAGCTTGTTGATCGCGAGGCTGCGCAGGGTGGCCATGTTCTCCGGGCCGTGTCCAGTGCGTATTTGGGAGCGGTCCTCGTCGAAGGTGACATCCCGGACGAAGTGCAGCTGGTTTTCGATCACCCACTGTGATCTCACAAGGCGAGCGATCCGCTCCGGTGAGGCCTGTCGGCTGGTGCGGTCGGTGATCACGTAGACGGTCTCGCGGGTCCGTTTCCCGGTCTTGCGGCTGGTTCGGTGCCGGGTGATCCTCGCGACCTGGGCGGCGTTCGGGGCGTACCACGCGGTGGCCGGGCCCGGGGGCACGCGATGGCGGTCCCGCCCGCAGTCCTTCCACGTCTCGGCGTGGGCGCGGGCGAACGGCTTCCCCGCCGGCGGCGCCGACGTCGCCGAGGGCGGGCTGCCGCCGCTGAACGTGCGGTGGCTGCGCAACGCCGCGCTGGTGCGCGCCCGCCGGCCCGTCGCCCACACCCGGGCCACGATGAACGACCAGTACCTGATGCGCAGCGACCAGGTCGTGCGCGAGTCCCGGACCGTCGTGGCCCAGGCGCTGCGCGGGGAGGTCGACAAGGCCCGCGCCCGCCTGGCGGTGCCGGTCTTCACCGCCGGTTTCGTCGCCCGCGCCCGCCTCGATCCGGCCGCGGCCGCGCAGGAGACAGGACTTACCCCGGCAGCGGTCGAGGCGCTGGTTGCCGGGCACAGCGACACGGTGCTCACCGGCTGCGTCGACCATACCGCCGGCCCGCACGCCAAGGCCGGCGCGCCGTGTCCGGCGTCGTTCCTGACGTGCCTGTCCTGCCCGAACGCCCGCGCCCTGCCCCACCAGGTGCCGGTGCAGGTCGCCGCCGCCGACCACCTGCGGGCCCCGCGCACGACCTGGACCCGCGGACGTCGATGGTGAAGTACGGGCCGGCGCTCGGGCAGCTCGATGAGATCCTCGGCCACTACACCCCGGCGGAACAGGACCGCGCCCGCGCCGGGGTGAGCGCCGGGCAGCGCGCCCTGGTCGAGCAGGTCCTCGACGGACGGTGGGAGCTGCGGTGACCGCCCCCGCGCGCGCCCTGCCGGCGCCCGGCGGCGGGCCGGCAGGGCCGTGGCGGAGGCGGACGTGGTGATCCTGGGGGGCCGGGCGCTGCGTCCCGGCACCCCGGTGGAGCAGCTGTCGCGGTTCGGCGCCCCGGTCTAGGCGCTGCAACCGGCTCACCCGGACGCCCACGAAGGGGTGTGGGCAGTGCACTGGGCGAAGTTCCCCACCGCCCTGGTCACTCCTGTTCAAGACGTGGGCCCTCGCGCTGCTGGACCACCCGGTGTCGGCGGACACCCCGCGCCGCGCAGACGAGGGCCTGCTGGCGGTGCGGGGTGTCGGCGAGCAGATGCGGCTGCGCGGCCTGACCGGATGGGACCAGCTGACCGACCGGCACCTGGAGGCCTACCGGGACCACGTGCTGACGGCCACGATCCCCGCGCAGCGCAAGCGCGCACTGCAGGGCGCCGTCCTGCTGCTGCACTCCTACCGCGACCTGCTGCCCGCACCGTGCCGGATGGCCACCGCCGACCCGTGGCGCGGCGCCCGCGACGACGCCCTGGTCGTGGTGCCGGGCCCGGGCCGGGTGAACAAGACGCCGCGGATCGCGCTGGCGATGATGGAGGCGCTGCTGGCGTGGAGCCTGCGGATGCTGGAGGACATCGGTCCGGACGTCGCCGAAGCCCGGCGGGTCTGGCAGGGACTGCGCGCGGGTGAGTACCGGTCGCAGGCCGGGTTCGACGGCCTGCCGATCCGCGACCGCCTCGCCCGGTTCCTCGCGGCCGCCGGAGCGGATGCCGTCCTGCCGGGCCGCCGCGGCGCCGACGGCGGCCTGGTCCTCGACGAGTACGCCCTGTGCCGGCTGCTGGGCCTGGACTCCTCCCACGGCAAGCTCCGCTCCGACCTCCAGCGCCGGATGGCCGCCGCCAGCGGCCTGCCGATCGCCGACGGCTGCCCCCTGCCGGCCCCGATCACCGGCCGGATCGACGGGCGGCCCTGGCGCGAGAGCCCGATCACCGCCGGTGAATTGCCCGGCCTCGTGCAGGTGCTGACCGCCGCGCTGTTCACGGTGGTGTGCCACCTCAGCGGCATGCGCCCCGGCGAGGTCCTCAACCTGCGCCGCGGCTGCCGGGCCACCGACCCCGGCGACCTGCTGCTGGGCCGCCGCGACAAGGCCCCCGGCCTCTGGACGTCTTGTCGCGCTGCGGGAACCCGGCCGGGGCTCGGCCGGCCGGTCAGGTGCGGAGACGGGTTGTCGCTGCCCGACGGGCGACGACAGTTCGCACGCTGACGCCGGTGACAGCCGCTCGCGCGAATGCCTCGGGGCCGTGCGGGCGAGGTCCGCACGGCCCCGAGGACGGGGAGGGTCAGGCGCGGCGCTGCGGCACCGGCGGCATGGCGATCATGCCGGGGATGTCGGCCGGGTCGACCTTCCACTCCTCGGGGTAGGCGGCCGGCTCGGTGGCGGCGGCCTCCTCGGTAGAGCGGTAGGTGTAGAAGCAGGTGTCGCAGACGTACATGGTCCACACGCCGGGCAGCGGCGAAGTGGTCAGGACGCGCACCGTGGACACCTCGCAGCGCGGGCAGACGGTGGTGTTCAGGGGGGAGGTCACTTGATCAGTCCCTTCAGGATCGTCTCCCAGGCGGGGGTGGCCGCCGGATTGGCGACCTCGTGGGAGTAGTGGCCGCGGACTTCCGGCGAGATCGGGGTGGTGGCGTCGATCACCACCTTGTGGACGATGCCGTCCGGGTCGGAGCTCGGGTCGAGCGCCAGCACCGAGCCGTTCGGCACGACCACGAGGTCGTGCTGCGGGTGGAAGCGCACCGACAGGGCCCACATGACCTGCGCCAGGTTGAACGGATCGACGTCGTCGTCGACAACGATGATCACCTTGCAGTAGGCCAGGCCGTGAGGAGTCGTCATCGCGCGCATGCCGACCGCCTTGGCGTGGCCGCCGAAGCGCTGCCTGACGGAGATGATCCCGAGCAGGCCCTGGGTGTACATGGCGTTGACCGCCACGACCTCCGGGAAGTCCGCCTTGAGCTGCCGGTACAGCGGGACGCTGGTGTTCAGGGCGAGCGTGTAGTCCATCTCCGTCCACGGCTTGCCGAGGTAGAGGTGCTCGAAGATGGGGTCGGTACGGTGGCTGACCCGCGTGATCCGGATGACGGGCTGGCTGCGGGCGCCGGAGTAGTAGCCGGTGAACTCGCCGAACGGCCCCTCGATCTCCCGCTCGCCGCAGATGATCTCGCCTTCGAGGATCACCTCCGATCCCCACGGCACGTCGAGGCCGGTCAGCGGCGCCTTGGCGATGCGGTACGGCGCGCCCTGGATGGCGGCGGCCATCTCGTACTCGGACTGGTCGTAGGCCAGCGGCATGCCGCCTACGGTGGTGATGACCGGTTCGTTGCCGATGGCGATGGCGATCGGGAGGTTCTCGCCGCGTTCCTCGGCCTTCTGCAGGTGCAATCCGATGTCGTGGGCGGCCAGCGGCTGGATGCCGAGGCGGTCCCGGTCCTTGACCTGGATGCGGTAGATGCCGGAGTTCTGCTTGCCGAAGTGCTCCGGGTCGTCCGGGTCGCGGGTGACGACGATCGCCTTGTCGATGTAGCAGCCGACGTCGTGGGCGTTGAGGCGGAACAGCGGCAGGAGCTGGAAGAGGTCGATGCCCTCGGTCAGGGTGTGCTCCTGCCAGGGAGCGTCGTCCCGGCGCTCGATCGCGCCGGGAAAGGCGTCCCAGCGCTGGGCGAACTCGAAGAACTGATCCTTGACGGAGGTGTTCTTGTCCATGCCGAGCATGAGGGCGTGGTTGGGCCAGGAGCCGACCACGTTGAGGGCCACCCGGCCCTTCCCCTGCTCGTACCCCGCGACGTTGTCGAACAGGAGGGCGGGCCCGCTGTCGGTCAGGTTGGTGGTGGCGACGGCCGCGGAACTCAGGTCCGGCTCGGGCTTGACGGGCTCGGAGTACTGGAGGAGTTGGTCGTTCTTCCGCAAGGCTTCCAGGAATTCCCGGAGGTCTGCATAAGCCATTGGGTCGTCCTTCGTTCTCAGGGGGGTATCCGCCCGGTCAGGCGAGGTCGCTGGCGGCGGGCAGGACGTCGGGGAGGCCCTCGGACTCGGGAAGGTCAGCAGCCCGCCCGTGGTGTTCGTCGGCCAGCCCGTTCCAGCGGCGGGCGCTGGGCAGCCGCAGCCGGAACTGGTCGAGCGTGCGGGCGACGATGTGGTCGACGATGTCGTCAAGGCCCTTGGGGTGGTTGTAGAAGGCGGGTGTCGGAGGCAGGATCGTCACGCCCATCCGGGACAGCGCCAGCAGGTTCTCCAGGTGGATGGTGGACAGCGGGGTCTCCCGGGCGACCAGGACGAGCTTGCGGCCCTCCTTGAGGGTCACGTCCGCCGCCCGGCCGACGAGATCCTGCGCGAAGCCGACACGGATGCCCGCGACCGTCTTCATGCTGCACGGCACGACCACCATGCCGTCGGCGTGGAAGGACCCGCTGGAGATCGTCGCTCCCTGATCCTGCGGTCCATGGTTGACGGTGGCGAGCGCGGCCACCTCCCGCGCGGTGTACTCCGTTTCCAGCGCGATGGTCGCGCGGGCCCACCGGCTCATCACGAGATGGGTCTCCACCTCCAGGTCACGCAGGGCCTCAAGGAGACGGACACCAATGACGGCCCCGGTAGCTCCGGTCATGGCCACGATGAGTCGCATGAGTATGCCTTCCGACGAGATAAAGGACGTACACGTCCTTTTCTGACGGCTACACTACTCCGTGTACGCCCTAACGCAAACGTCCGTCCCCGCGCCCTTCGGGGACCGCCGCGGGGAGGGCCGATGGAAGGAGGCCGAACCGTCGCGTGACAGCCTGGTCACGCAACGGTTCGACACACCTGTGGGAGGAGCACATCGTGATCGACAAGGAAGGCGGCGGGGACGGCGACGCCGTCGCGACCGGCAACGACGAACACATCGTCCGGGGCATCACGGGTGCGGGAAACGTCATCCGGCGGCTGTTCCAGCAGCGCACCCGGTTGTGGCTGCAAACGCTGCCCGACGACATCACGGGACCCCAGTTCACCGTCCTTGGCACGCTGTACCTGCGGGGCGCGATGGACCAGCGCACACTGGGCCACCATGCGAACCTGGACAAGTCCACCGCGGCACCCATCGTGGAGCGGCTGAGGGTACGAGGGCTGCTCGCCATCGAACGCGACACCGCCGACGCGCGCCGCAAGGTCCTCAACCTCACCCCGGCCGGGTGTGCGGCGGTCGCCCACCTCGCTCCCTACGCTGCTCAGGTCGAGGACCTGCTTCTGGAAGAACTGTCGCCCGCCGAGCGCGAACAGTTCTTCCACCTCGCCTACCGGATCCTCGGCGCCGCCGACACGACATGAGCCGAGCGGGCGCGAGGTGCGCCGAGAATCCGTCGCCGACCGCGGCACCACCGCACCACTCCGGAGCCTCGCCTGCCCCGTGGCCCGTCCCGTCGGGCCGGACCCGGCACTGACGAGCAACAACCAGCAAAGACAGGGCATCCGCCATGACCGGGACTTCCGCCACGCCCACGCCGCTCGCCATCCGCCAGGCGCTCGGCGGCCACACGACAATGACCCTCGCCCACACGGACGCGGACGGCCCCGGAGCCTGCGCCGTCCTATACGCGCTGACGGCGGGGACCGTCCCGTCGTTGATCTTCGTAACCTCCACCGATACACGGCACGGCAGGGCGATGCAGGAGCAGTCCCCCGCACAGGTGGCGTTCACCGCCCAGCGGGACGGCCAGGAGTGGAGCGGACTGACCGGCGTGCAGGGGCGGGGGGCCTGCCGAAGGCTTGACGGCCTCTCCCGCGACGCCGCCTGGATCGCGTACACCACGCGGTTCCCCTTTGTCACCGCCGACGCCAGGCTCGCGTCAGCACTCAAGCGCACGGCCCTGTGGGAACTCGTCCCGACCTGGCTACGCCTCATCGACAACACCCAGGGCTTCCGCCACAAAGAGGAGTGGTCGGCGTAGCGCCGGCGGGTCGAGCCGTGCGGCATACGCCTCCGCCCACTTCAGCCATTCCTCCTCATTGGTCGGCATCGGAGCGTCGTCGGTTTGAGCGCGGGCTGCCCGACAGAAGGCGCGGATCTCGGCAGCTCTTCTCCGAGTACTCATCCGTTCGAGGAGTACCTTCGCGCGTTACTCCGCCACACCCTCGTTGAGCGCCCGCAACGCAGTCGACCGGTCCACGCCCGTACTCCGCCCGCCGGCGTTCCAGCAGCCCCCGGCATGCACGTACACGGGGACCGCGTCCCGGTTCAGGCCGAGTTCCAGCAGCCGGTCGGGCGCCGTTGGGCGGGCCTGCTCACCCTGCCGCTGTTCCCGCTCGCGACGTTCCTCGTCGGCGATCCACCGGCGGTGCGTGCGAGGTCGCGTTCCTGTACTGGCTCAAGGAAGCGGAGTAGCACGAGACGCGAAGAGGCAGGGTCGTTCACGTGTTCGATTCTAGGCAGTACGCTGCCCAGCAGCACCACAAGGGCGATCGGCGGCAAGGAGGAGAACATGCGGGACGACCTGCAGATCCTCACAATCCCCGGCATCGACCCCGCCGCCCTGGACCCGGCACCCGACGGGCTGCGCCACTACTCCGTTGCCCGCGACCGCATCCACCCGCCAGGCCGCCATCGCTGCTCGGCTTGCGGCGCCCCCGCAGTCGCCACCTGCCGACGATCGATCCCCGGCCTGGGCTTGCGATGGCAGGACTCGTGCGTGCCTGCTGAGATGGAACACCCCCAAGACCCGCGCGATCTGTACCACGCATGCGGCGACGACATCACCGCCGCACGTCCCGTTCTCACAGGCGACGTCTACGAGGCAGTCGCCGTTATCGAAACCGACGGCTCCACGCGCGAGATCACGGCCATGGTCCTCGACCACCCGTGCTCTCTGCGCGCGAACGGAGTGAACCTCGCCTCGCGTCTAGCCGTGGCTGAGGTGAAACCTCTCCCCGGGGCTCAGTGGAACGGCTGCTTCAACCGCATGTTCCTCCCGCCGCCGTTTCCTCCGACATTCGGAGAGGTAAAAGCTTGCGCAGCCTTCTTCGATCAGTGCTACCACGTCTCTCCTGACCAACTTCAGGCCGGGACCAGGATCGCCTGCCTCAACCCCTTTGGGATCAACCTCCTTCTCCAGCGCATGGTGAAGCACTCCAGCCGCTTGACGGTCGAGACGTTCAAGTTCCAGGAGGCGAAGGACGAGCAGGTCGAACGGGCGATCAACAAGCTCAAGCAGTCCCGTGCCGTGGCCACTCGCTACGACAAGCGCGGCTACGTCTTCCAGGGCACCGCCGCGGCCCTGGTCATCTGGCTGCGGAGCTGAGTCCCGCCCTCACAAGGCGATTGGTCGATATGCCAGGGCCTGAGCAACTACCTCATCAGCCGAAAGCTCCCGCTCAGGCGGCCAGAAGATCAAGCCGCTGACGTGGCCAGACGGACATGCCAGGGCTGTGTCGAGCCTGTCCAACCAGCCGGCCACCTCGTCGTCGGAAGCGCAGTCCGCATCCATGATGCGCTGCACGAGCGCGACCGCCTCCGCGCGATTCATCTCCACTGCGCTCATCGGGTCCTTTCGTCGCGGTCACCCTAACGGGGCGCGTGATCGGCCGGACAGTTCCTAGCCGGGCCCGTCTCTACGGTCCGCGGACATGCTCCCGACGCCGCACCGCCTTGCCCCCGGATCGCCGGACTCGTGGACTCCGCGCCGGAAACTCAGTCGATGTCAAGGCCTGTGCACCCGGGGCTGAGGCGGGAAGCGGGAGCGCAGATAGCAGCGAAGTGCGAGGTCAGGCAAGGTGGGCCAGTCCCACTGTGCGGGGGCTCCGGCCGTTTCGGCTACCAGTTCACTGGCCTGCACGACGTCAGAATGTCACGCCTGACCGACGCGTCCGGCACGGACGCTGCGGCATCAGCCGCTCCATGGGTGAACCACCATGGAGGTGCCCATATACACGGGCGGTCCCCGGAAAGTCCCGATCAACACTTTCGCATTTCTCAGAAATCGCCGGGGACCTGGCCGGTGCCCGACAGGTGTTCCGTGGAGGAACCCTGTCGCGGTTGACCGGTCCTATTTGCCACGATTGCTCCGGTTTGCGGCATAGTCAAGAGGTCGGCCCAATTACTGAGCGGAGGTCGGCTGCGGGGGGAGTTCGAACCGTAGAAGGGCTCCGGCCTGCTGCGTGCGCAGTTCCGTCTCCGTGTCCACGTGCCGCACCTCGCCCCCGTCGTCGATGACGGCCCCGGCCAGTTCATCGATCACGTCGGGCACCTCGCGCAGCGGCTCGCCGCAGAGCGGGCAGGTTTTCCCCGAGCGCGTCAGCAGCCCGTCCCGGTCGCAGACGAAGCCCGGTACGACGGCCTGATCGTCCACCGCCAGTGTCCGGATCGCGGCCAGGGACGCCGCCCACAGGGTCTCGTCGAGCCCGACGGCGGCAGGTCTGCCAGCCGCCTTGGCCTCGAGGATCTCGCCGACCAGCCGCCGTTGCTCCTGCTCGGCGTGGTCGGTGACGAGCTCCCGCACTTTCTGCCGGATGTCCTCGGGCGTCGCGGTCTCCCGGTCGAGGGTGAAGGTCCCCACGAGGCGGTCCGTCAGCTCACCCGGCAGGAAGGCGACGAAGACCGACACCTCGTGCTCCTGACCGCCGACGGCAAGCAGGTCATAGCCCCCGCCCGTAAACAGTTGCTTGAGCTCGCCGACCAGCCGCCGGTAGTGCTTCTTGCTCAGCTCGTCCGCCTTGTTGCGGACGCGGTACTCGGCGTACTCGTCTGAGTAGGCGTGTTTACGCAGCACCCGGTCTCGGATCACCTCGAGTTCGCGGATCTCGTCGGGGTAGTACTCCCAGACCTGGCCCACGCTCTTGTCGACGAGGGCGGCGCAGGTGCGGTAGTACTCGTCAAGCACACCCAGGAGGGGCCGGACATCAGGATCGGCGTCCACCACGATGCTCTCGCGCGTCCTGCGGGGCAGCCACACCTGTTCGTAGATGTCGTGGCCGGCGCAGGAGAAGACCGCGACGGCTCCCGGCCGGAGGGGCTCCTCACTCAGTGTCTTCTCGATCCTCGCGATGTCCTCGCGGAGCGAGAGCCGCACGGCGTGCTCGGCCGAAGCGTCCTCCGAGAGCGGCCGGATGCGGTTCAGCAGGCTCGATACGCGGCTATCGAATTCTCGGCGGTCGGGCCTGCCGGGGTTCACCGGGACGTACAGGGACACCAATGGGAGTCCGTCGCCTCTCAGCCGCAGGATTCGCTCGATCTGCTCTTGCGTGATCATCGCCGCTCCTCGCCGCTCCATGAGTCTCGTCGCCCGATGGGCCTCGCCCCTCGTTCCAGCTAACGAGGTGGGCGGGGCGGCGGCAACCGCAGCGCGATGGCCCCCGGGAAGCACGCCCCCCGCCTGCGGTATCCCGGACGAGGTCGGGCATGTGGAGAAGTGGCAGCTGGCCCTGGACATGCTCGATGAGATCCGCTCTTGGGGCATCGAGGTGCCGCTGGCCATCGCGGACGCCGGATACGGCGACGCCGCCGCGTTCCGGAGCGCAGTGCAGGCCCGCGGTATGAACTACGTGGTGGGCATCTCCACCACGCTGTCGGCTCATCCCGCCAAGGCGGTGCCGGTGGCCGAGCCGTACTCCGAGAGCGGACGCCCGCCGGTGGCGAAGTATCCCGACAAGCCGCAGTCAGTGAAGGAGCTGGTCATCGAGGCGGGACGGAAGGCAGCTCGGCCGGTGCAGTGGCGTGGAGGCTCCCGGCCCGGTGCCGGCCGCTCGGGCCGCAAGCGGATGTACTCCCGCTTCGTGGCCCTGCGTATCCGGCCTGCCGCACGCGAGGTCCGCCAGGCCACCGACGGCCCGGGACTGCCCGTGTGCTGGCTGCTGGCCGAACGGCCCGCCGAGGAGAACGAGCCGGTGCAGTTCTGGCTGTCCGACCTGCCCTCCGGCATGCCGCTGACCACCCTGGTCCGACTCGCCAAGCTCCGCTGGCGCATCGAGCACGACTACCGGGAGACCAAGCAGGCCTTGGGACTGGCCCACTTCGAGGGCCGGACCTGGAATGGATGGCACCACCGCGTCGCCCTCGCGCACGCTTTCTGCACCCTGCAACGACTGGCCCGAGCCCCAAAAGACGCGGCGCCAGCCTGAGCCTCTACCAAGTCGTCCGCGAGCTACAGACACTCCTCGCCCTCTGAACCGGTGCCTGCCCCACCTGCCACCGCGACATACCAGCACCGATACTCCCCACGCGCGCTGGACGATGAACAGCGCGCTGCGTTCGAGAAGCTGTTGGTGAGCCGAGGTTGGGGCAAGTTGATCACAGCTTCGGGCTGACTACCCAGTCACGCCAGGGCGTGGCCGCCGCGGTTGCCGTAGCCCCGCATCAGGAACCGTACGGGCCTTGGCCTGCAACATTTCGGCGGCCTCTGCCTACACATACTTGAAGACCCCGGCCTCAGCGTTTCCGCTGGTGAGTGTCGGAAGCTGCAGTGAACGGTCGCTGCGCCGGGTGCCCGCGCTGGCCTCTCGTATGCTGACCTGGGAGTTGGTGCCGCGCCTTTAGTTTTAGACCGACCGGCAAATGGTGGCGCTGGGCACGAGACAGGCACGGGCCTGAGTGATCATGGAGTCCTACCTTTCAAGCGTGGGTTTCCGCTGGTCATTCGTAAGATCGGTGGGCCCAGGCCTGCGTTCCGCGTAATTCAGCGGCATAGAGTCACGAATCTGGGGTCTGACCTGCGCGGACATGGGTGAGGGCGCCTGAGAGGCGTTTCTCTAGGCGCTGGTGTTCGTGCTGGTCAGCGGGGTGTGGGTTCGAGGGCGATGATCTGCTTCGGTGTGGGGATGTCGAGCTTGGCCAGGAGGTCGGTCTGGGGCTTGGTGAGGGTGGTGACCTGGCGGAACAGGCCGGTGGGGCCGGTGAACGTGCCGAGGTGGAGCCGGTCGAGTTCGCGGCGGATGGTCGGCCAGGTCGCGCCGGTGGTGGTCTCGATGATGCGGATCAGCAGCAGGGCGAGCCAGCAGAGAATGACGTGCGAGCGTATGCGTTCCTCGAGCCGGTGATAGACGGGCCGCAGGTCGATGATCTGCTTCATGTCCCGCCAGCCCCGCTCGACTTCGAGGAGCTGCTTGTAACCGAGGGCGATGTCCTCGGCGGACAGGTGAGGGTCGGAGCATCGCAGCAGGTACTTGCCGTCAAGGTTCTCCTCCGTCTTGATCTTCGCGGTGTCGATGCGGAGCTTGCCGGCCGGTGTGGTGCGAAGGTAGCGGTTGAGGCCGGGCTTGTCGGCGATCTTGCCGCGGAGTTCGCCGCGCTTGAACTCGCTGAGCTTGTCGGTGTCTTCGATCAGGAGGGTGAGCTGGGCGACGAGCTGTTCGCGTATGTGCTGGTCGCGGGTGGCGGCTTCGGGGTTGTGGCAGATCACGAACCGTTCGGTGTCGGAGATCCGCACCTCCTTGACCCGCATGTTCTGGGCGATCTCGCCGTAGCGGCCCTGGCGGGACAGGGCGGCCTTCACCTCCGGGCTGCCTGAGCGGAGTTTCTCGCCGACGATGTAGGCGTTCTCGCCCTGGCGGAGGTAGCGGCGGTTGCGTTCGCTGGAGAATCCCCGGTCGGTGACCCACACGATCTTGCTCAGGGTCCAGTCCCGCATGTCGTCCTTGACCTGCCGGATCAGCTTCTGGTCACCGGTGTTGCCGGGCCAGGACCAGACGCGGACCGGGATGCCGTCCCTGGTGACGGCCATTCCGATCACGATCTGCGGCAGGTCGTCGCGGGAGTCCTTCGACTTGCCGAAGGTCCGGAACCCGGCCTGGTCCGGGGCGTCACCGCTGTCGTCCGCGGCGGCGGGAGTGTCGTCTGCGGCGGGCAGGAGGCGGCCCTTGTCGTCGCGGGCGACGAGCACGTCGGCCTCCTCCAGTTCGAAGTAGGTGCTGGTGGTATCGAAGAACAACAGGTCGACCTCGAGGTTGAGAAGGTTCGCGACCTCGTCGAACACCCGTTTCTCCAGGTCGTCCTGGACTTCGTGGAGCCAGTCCATCGCCCGGTAGCAGGCGTCGTCGTCGGTGGCCGGCAGGCCGTCGACATGCACGTCGTGTGTGACCCAGTCCGCGGCGGCCAGCTTCGACGACGGGGCCAGGGCCCGGTTCGCGACCATGGAGAACAACACGCGCTCGGTCACCGACATGTCCCGGCGTCGGCCCCGCTTGGGCTGCCCGACCTGCCCGACGATCCTGTCGATCTTCAGTCGACGCCACAGCTGATCGAGGACGTAGGTGCCGCCGAACGGGACTGAGGAGACGAACTCCAGGTCGCCCGCCGCGGTCGACGCCAGCGCCTCGCCCGGTTCCAGCAGCCGCGATAGAGACGCGACCAGGCGCTTCACCGCGTCCCGGTCGAGGTCGTCCTCACGGCCGAACGAGAACAGCACCTTCGGGACCGCCCGGCCCTTCACCGGATCCCACTCGTTGTGAGCCAGGTGCAGGTACCGGACCGTGCCGGACTTGTTCTCCCGCTTCGTCGTCTTCACATACACGACTCCAGACCATACGGAGCAAGACCAGTTCAGCGCAGGTGAATCCGCAAAATCGCGTCTCTAGGCGAATCCGGCCGTGTCACTAGGCTCCAGCCCGCTGACCTGCACCTTCACCTCGGAAGGGACTCCAGAACCCCTGAATTGCGCGGAACGCAGGCCAGGGGCTCCGGGTATGGCTGTCATGGAGGAGCCGATCGGATGGCTCAGAGAACATGGCCGCCCCGCCCCGAGCCCCGCGACGACTCGACCGCCAATTGGGATACGCGACTTGATCGCTCTGTAGGACTACGTCGGCGAGGTCGTCTGCGGGATTGGTTGACGACGAGCTGACGGAGGTGGCCGTGCCCCAGATCTGGGCCGGAATGGACATCGGCAAGGAGCATCACCACTGCGTGGTGATCAACGATCAGGGCGAGCGGCTGCTCTCCCGCCGAGTCCTGAACGACGAGGCGGCCCTGCTGGAGCTGATCCGCGACGTCCTCGACATCGATCAGGACGTGCTGTGGGCGGTGGACATCAACCACGGCGGTGCTGCGCTGCTGATCGGCCTGCTGCTCAACCACGGCCAGCCCATGGCCTACCTCACTGGCCTGGCCGTCCACCGCGCGTCCGGCACCTACCGCGGCGAGGCCAAGACCGATGCCAAAGACGTCTGCGTCATCGCCGACCAAGCCCGCATGCGCCGCGACCTGGGCCGACTGCGGCCCGGCGACGAGATAGCCGTCGACTTGCGCATCCTTACCACGCGCCGCACTGACCTCGCAGGCGACCGCACCCGTCAGATCAACCGGCTCCGCGCCCAACTGCTTGAGTTCTTCCCCGCGTTGGAACGCACGCTGGACCTGACCAACAAGGGTCCCGTCATTCTCCTGACGGGATACCAGACACCGGCCGCCATCCGCCGCGCCGGCGCGAAGCGCATCGAGACCTGGCTGCGCAATCGCAAGGTCCGAAGCACCGCGGCCCTGGCCAAGTCCGCCCTGGAGGCAGCACAGGCCCAGCACACTGCGCTGCCCGGCGAGACGCTGGCCGCCGGCATGGTGATCCGTCTTGCGAAGGCGGTGATGGCCCTCGACGAGGAGATCGCCGAGCTCGACGCGCTCATCGAGGCCCGGTTTCGTGAGCACCCGCACGCCGACGTGATCTGCAGCCTGCCCGGGCGGTCCCCGACCCCCGGGACGCGCAGATTGCACGACTGAAGGCCGAGAACACCAGACTGCAGGGCCGCCTCTCCAAATGCGACGAGACGATCGCCGAGCTCGCCGAGTTCAAACAGCTCGCCCTCTCCCGCCTTGCCGCCCAGCACGACGAGATCACCCACTTGCGAGGACAGACCGCTCCTGCGTCCCCACCAGCCGTGGTCAGATCGATTCCGCGGTCCCGAACCGACGGTGTCATCGGCTCCTGCAGCTGACGCGATCACCCTGATGACCCGCCGACTCACCCGCGGCCCCAAGAACCTGCCCAACCTCGACCAAGTCCTCGAAGCAGCCTGACCCCTAGCCGCCGACGTCAGGCCCCGCCGCCGACCACCAGCTCGTCCTCGGCCTCGGCGACGGTCCCATACACCCGCACTACGGTGTCCACCCCGGTCATGGCCAGCATCTGCTGCAGCGTCGCCGGCACGGAGGCCAGCACCAGCACGGCGCCAGCCTTCTTCGCCTGCTGCCAGGCCCACAGCAGAACATTCAACCCGGCCGAGTCGCAGAACGTGACCCCGGACAGCTCGAGCACCACACACCGCTGACCTCGGGCGATCTCCTCCAGGAGACGTTCACGGAAGAACGGGGCGGTCTCATAGTCCATCTCCCCGATCAGTTGCACGGCCAGGCACGGCCCCGACGTCCTCGCCTGAACTGAGGGCTCTGCGGTCATCGCGTTCTCCCCACCGTCTCATCGGGAGACGCAACCGGTTGTGACGGTGAGACTATCGGCTTCCCACACACCGCGTCCCCACACCGCCCACACACGAGAACAGTGCACGGATGAAATCTGTTTCCGGTAATTTCCTGCAGGGATGCAATCAGGGCAGTGGGGAAGACGGGGGACCTCATGGACCAGCAGGCCCGCGGATGGGGCTTCCTCACCAACCACGCGCACGTACTGCGGGCCATCGCCCGAAACCCTGACCTCCGCCTTCGCGACATCGCGGCGGCCTGCGACATCACTGAGCGCACCGTCCAGAGCATCGTTACCGACCTCGAACAGGCCGGCTATCTCAGCCGCGAACGCGACGGACGACGCACCCGCTACAGCCTCCACCTCGACGACACGCTCCGTCATCCGGCAGACGCCCACCTGACCGTCCGCGAACTGCTGGAACTCCTTGATATCTGCGACCAGGACCGCTACCCGCACGAGTGAACTTCCGATGCTCACTATCGAGACACAGCCCCGCCCAGAAACGCGATATCGCCCACCGGCACCCCGTCCATCGAAAGCGACACGACCTGCGCGGGACACGGCTTCTGCCGAAACAATCTGCGACTCGGCAGGGTTGAACGTGCTGCTGGGAGCCCATCGTGATGCGGACAGGGGTGATGCTGGCCCTGGGCAGTGTTCCGGTCTCGCTGCACCAGATCCTGGTGATGACTGGAGCCGATCAGGTCCTGCGGGTCTTCGACACCGCCGCCGACGCCGAGGCCGCACTGAGCGCCTGACGCCGGCGGCAAGCGGGTCACGTCGGCGGTCAGACGATGGTGGTCTGCTGGTCGGCCGGGAGGTCGAGACCACGGGCGGCGACCAGGTGGGCGCGACCGTCGGCCAGCTGGTAGGACAGGCCGACGACGGCCGTCCGCCCCGAGGCGACCTGCTCGGCAAGTACACGGGAGCGGTCGGTGAGCAGGTCGACGCTCACGCGGACGTGCTCGCTGATGAAGTCCCGGTCGGTGCTGGCGCCGGCGGCCCGGGCCGCCAGCACACTGGGGGTCACCCGCTCGACGACGTCACGTACGAATCCGTCGGCGGTGGTGCCCTCGTCCACCGCGGCCCGCGTGGCGGCGACCGCCCCGCACGCGTCGTGGCCGAGGACCACCACCAGCGGGCAATCCAGCACACTCACTCCGTACTCGATACTTCCCAAAACCTCCGGACCCATCACATGGCCCGCGGTGCGTACCACGAACAGGTCTCCGAGCCCCCGGTCGAAGATGATCTCAGCGGCCAGGCGGGAGTCCGAACAGCCGAACAGAACGGCGAAGGGCTGCTGGCCCGGAGCGGTCTCGGCGCGGCGGGCGGCATCCTGGTTCGGGTGCTCGGGCGTGCCGGCGGCGAACCGGTCGTTGCCGGCCGTCAGCATCTCGAAGGCTTCACGCGGGCTCGGGGTGGCGGTGTCAGTCATGGCGGCAGGCTAAGGCCCTGCCCAGGCCCACCGCCCGGCGGGGCCGCCGAGCGAGCAGGCGGCCCCCGGGCGTGCCGGCGCGAAACGTCCGGGGGCCATCTCTCACCGGCCGGTGCAACCGGGAGCCTCGCATCGCTGGGAGAGCAGCACGCAGGGCTGACGACAGACAGCTACACGGCCCGCACCACTCTGGTCAACGGTGCACCCGTGCGCAAGGACACGATGCGGCCAGCTCCGCACCGCGCCATTACAGCTGGCGGCCGGCCACGCCGCCGCCCGGGTCGTCGGCCAGCTCGATCGCGGCGGTGATCCGCTTGCCCACCGGTTCCCGGTGGACGACAAAGCTCTGGCACACAGCCATCACGATCTCCAGGCCGTGCTGCCCGACGCGGCCGGGGTCGGCCGCCAGGACCGCCGGAAGCGTGGTGCTGCTGTCCCACACGGTGACCTCGACGGCGCCAGCGTTGACCTCCAGGGTCAGCAGGCACGGGCCGGGGGGTACTTGCGGGAGTTGGTGACCATCTCGCTGACGACCAGCTGCACCATGCCCATCACCCGGGTGGAGACCGGGAACCCGTGCACGGCCTGCACATCGGTCAGGAAGGAGCGGGCCAGGTCACGGGCGAGGGCGATCTCCTCACTGCCCTCGAAGGCGGCTGACACCGCGATGCGGCGCTCCACGAGGGGCTGCTGGTCCTCATCCTGCCCAGCCGGGTCCATACAAGTCCGCCTCACGTCCGAAGCGCCGATCCTCGCCGGGAGCCCGCTTACCCCCGGTCGGCGGTGGACGCAGGCCGGCACCTGCTGGCGCAGTGCGTTCAGTGCCTGCTGCCGGGTGAGCCCAGGGTGCAGATCCAGCAGGCGGCGAAGGCGGACTCCAGCGCGTACCTGCGCCGCCGGTACGGTCACCTGGTCGTGTCCATTGCGGACAGCCCCAGCCGATAGAGCGCCACGAAGTGCGCTGGCCGCTTGGTCACCGGCCGGCCCGCGCCAGCGCCGCCGGGCCAGCCGGTTCTGCAGCAGACACTCCCCGACGAGCTGATCGGCTGCTCACCGGTCTCGCTGCAGATGACGGAGCGCAGGCCGGGAGTGGGTGACCTGGCACCTGGCCGCCCCGGGCATCGTGGGGCTCGGCACGTCGTGCCCGCCCTGGACCGGGCCGGGCCACCGAGGCCGAACCGGTCCTGCCGGCAGCCCCGGAACTCGGTCGTTTGCCCGTCCTGATGCACGACTTCGCCTGGCCGGTGACTGGCGTGCAGGCCTCCCCCTCGCGCACGGTACGGGCTGGCCAAAGCACGGGGAACGACACGATGAGCCTGGACTCCGATGTGCAGGATGTCCTGGCTGCGGAAGCCGCCAGGCTGATCATGATGCAAGGTCATTCCACACCCAGCGCTCCGGGTGCCGTCACCACGTCCGGCGGGTCGACACCTCGACCGAGCGGAACCCCTGCTGCTGCCCGCTGGTCTGGACAGCCACGGAATCGCCAGCCGGCCGATGTACTGCTCAGAAACCTCCTCCCCTGACTTGATCGGACGTCCGATCCCGCGGCTCTCCGCCGGTGGACCACGGTCGTTGTCCGAGGTGGCCGGTTGACATATTTCGGACCGGTGTGAGGCTGAAGGAGACACGGTTCCGCGTCGCGTCACGTAGAGCCTGACAATGCCGCCCACCGGGTCCAGTCACCCACCAGTTCGCGGCGGCGACAGATGAACTTAATCCCTGCTCCGCAGGGGGACAGCTCCGGGACGCGAAGTGAGGCGATCGAATGGACCGGGTTCCCGAGGTGGCCGTGGTAGGAGCCGGCATCGTCGGCCTCTGCACCGCGTATGCACTGGCCGAACGCGGAACGACGGCGCGGGTGTACGAAAGCGGCGTTCCAGGCCACGGGCAGTCCAGTGGCCAGTCCCGCATCTTCCGCCACGCGCACGACGACGCCCGCCTGGTCGAATTCACCCGGCAGGGCCGCGCCGTCTGGGACGAGTGGGCCGACCGGTTGGGCGCCGAAATGATCTCCCATGACGGAGTGGTCGCCTTGGGCGGTCCCGTTCCTGGGAGACTGCGCATTCTGCAGGATGCCGGCGGCATACCGGTCCGGACCGTGGACAGCGCCGAGCTTCACGTCCGCATGCCGCTGCTCGCCCACTACCGCGGTCCCGCGATGCTCGATGAGGACGGTGGCGCCATCCGCACCCGTGTCGCGGTCGAGAGCCTGGCCAACGCGCTGGGTGACTCTGTGGTCACCGACGAGGTCATCTCGCTGCATCCGACGGGCCACGGCACGGTGGAGGTGCTCAGCGCCGTCGGCCGCGAAGAGTACGCAACGGCCGTGGTGTGTGCGGGCCTGGGCACGGCGCGGCTGGCGCGCAACGTGGGGCTTTCGTTGCCCATACGGCCGGCAGCCCACGTCCGCCTCACCTTCCAGGTCAGGGGAGCGCCTCCGGAACGGGTTGCCTGCCTGCAGGACAGCAGCGGCGACTTCGGCGAGGTCGGCGTCTACGCAGTCCCCTACCCCGGCAACAGCCGATATGCGGTGGGCCTCAGCCAAACGGTCGAGGTACGGGAGGACGGCAGCTTTGCGGACCCCGAAGCACTGGTGGCGCTCAACGACCGCGCCCGCTCGTACGTCTCCCGCGCATTGCCCGGCCTCGACCCCGAGCCCGTCGAGTACCTGCACTGCTGGGTGACAAGCCTGCCGTGGAGCGAAGACGGCATGGCGGTCTGGGAAGCCGACAGAATCTTCTTCACCGCCGGGCACAACCTGTTCAAACAGGCACCTCGACTGGGACGGGCGTTGGCCAGAGCGGCCATGGCCGAAGAACTCGAGGAGAACCTGCGGCCAGCGGCAGCACTCGGCCAGCCCCGCTGAACGCCCCAACAGTCGGCGCATCCCGCTCCGACGACGTGGTACCTACGAGGGGCGAGGAAGCCGGTACGCCCCGGCCTTCCCGGAGGCAGCTATCTCGTGTCCCCGTTTCCGAGAAGTCTTCCGTGTTCGGTTGGTTGCTCTCATCCACGATCTTGAAGGTTCGTGGTGGAGGCCGGCTGAGGGGCATCGGCTCCTTGCTCAGCCGCGGTACACCGCTGGCATCCGTGTGGTGGGTGACCATGGCGATCTGCAGCATGATGTGCCCCGCACCCGGGGGATCGCGAAAATTCCCTCCTACGCTGGCCGTCAGGCCCGGGCCGAGGGACGCGTCGGTGATCGCGGTGTGCCATCCGGAAAGATCCCGATCACATCAGTGCGGCAGCGGCAGCGGCAGCGGCAGCCGCGCGACGCGGACGGCCACCGTGATTCGGGTGCTTGCCCCCATCAGCAGGCCCTGCGCGGTCCGGGCGCCGGTGTCGACGTCGACCACGACCAGCGGGAATTACGTGCCGCGCAGCCAGGTCAGGTGCCACCAGCAGTCACCGATTGTCTCCGGCCCATAGGACGCGGTCCTCACGGCCCTGTCCGCCGCCGCATGGTTCGTCTTCTTCTTCACCACTCCGTACGCGAGTTTCACCTACATCGACAACACGGACCAGGTCATCACCGCCGGGTTGCTGCTCGTCGTCGGCCTTGCAGTCTCCCCAGCTGGCTCGTCGCTATGGCCGCGAGCGAGCCATCGCTTTCTCCGCGAGGGCGGTGATCTGGTGGACCTGACAGGCCGCCCGGATGGGCACGTTGACCTTTTCGTCGGCCCGGGACACCCACGGCTGGCAGCCGTGAAGGCCGCCGTCGACTCCTTTGCCCTGACGGCCAACGCCGAGCCGCCACGGACCGCCCACCTTGAGGCCCGACTGCACGCAGCCTGGAAGGCCCGGCACCAGACGGGCAACCACCGCGAGGCCATCGGGAAGCTGCTGCCCGACCTCATCCGTGACGCCCAGGTGCTCGTACGGCACGCCGACACGGCCGCCGACCGGCGCGCCGCTCAGTCTCTACTCGCCCAGACCTATTCGCTGTCGCAGTTCTTCATCGCCTATCAGCCCGACGCCTCCGTGCTCTGGCGCGTCGCCGAACGCGGCATGATCGCTGCCCAGGAGAGCGAGGACCCGCACGCCATCGGTGTGGCCGCCTGGCTGCTGGCTCAGGCCCACAGGGATTCCGGCCCTCGCCACTTCGACGCGGCCGACGCCGTGAACTCGAAGCCGTCCGATTCCTCGAACCGTTGCTGCCCGACGCCCCGGACGACGTGCTCGCCATCGCGGGCGCCCTGGAGTTCGAGCTCGGCTACACCGCCGCCCGCCGCCGGGAGACAGGCACGGCCTGGCGGCACTGGGACAAGGCCAACGACATGGCGGCCCGTCTGCCGGCCGACTACTACCACCCCGTCACCAGCTTCAGCCGGGCCGTGATGGGCGCGCACGCCGTCACCATCGCCGTCGAACTGCACCAGGGCGGCGAGTCCGTTCGGCGAGCCGCGAAGGCGGACAAGGCTGTGATCAAGTCCCACCCGCGGCGCGCCCGGCACCGGATCGAGGAAGCCCGCGGCTACCAGCTCGACAACCAGCCCGATGTGGCGATCGCATCGCTGGAGAAGGCGTTCGAAGCGGCTCCCGAGACGATCCGGTACAACGGCTACGCCAGGGCGATCATCCTGGAAGAGATCGAGTCGACGCAGGCCCCCCGCCTGCGCCGTGCCGCTGACCTGGCATCCCGGGTCGGCATCCTCGCTGCCTGAGCATAGCGACCGGATTACGGTCGGCGGTTCCCTTGTAGCGCTCTTACCTTCGAAGCGTCAGGCCCCGACGAGGTGGTGAGACCTCGCCGGGATGCCAACGCTACGCAGGAGCGTCGACATGAGGAACCGTACCGTCCCAGGCGGACGGCGAACACCCGGAGCCAAGATGACGATCCGGGTCTACAAGGTGAGCAGCGAGGGCGAGAAGTCAGTGCCGCGCGCCACCGTGACCGTGCCCTACAGCCACAAGCCCGTGCCCACGCCGATGAGCACCGCGCTACCGCCGTGCGCCTGCCCCATCCACCGCAAGGCCGGTGCAGTCCGGTGAACGGCACCGACGCGCCGCAGGAAGCGCCGCTGAGCACCGTCATGGTCCGCGCGTCAGCGACCTGGTTCATCGACCAGCCCACCCTCCTGCGCCACGAGAGGGTGAAGGCTTTCGACCAGGCCTTCCAGCAGCAGCTGTGGCAGCTGATCCCCCACATCGAGCAGATGGCCGCGGCCCTGCCGAAGGACGACGGACCCGCGAAGGTGGCCCTGGCCGGAGTCCGCGAAGCCCGCCGCCGTCTCGTCGAGATCGAGGCCGCCGGCCTGTCCGGTGAGGTGGCGCGGGTGAAGCGGCTGGCCCGGTCCGTGGTGTCCCTGTGCAACCACTACGACACCCTCTCGGGGGTGCGGATGTGCCTGGTCTGTGACAAGCCGATCGAGGGCGGCGATCCGTGGGAGCCGTACGGCCAGGTCAGCCCGTCCGGCGGCGCCACTTGGTCCGGCCGCGTCCACAAGGCCTGCGCCAACACAGTGCGCCGTCACTGACGAGCGCCCACCCGTGACGCCAGTAGTCGACCTCGTCGCCCCGCGGGGCGCGACGGGTGGAGAAGGACGTCAGGCGCAGCAGCGCCAAGCCGTCCTGAGCCATGGCCATGCTCTCCTCTTGACTGCTCCACGCCCTGCCCGAGGCTCACGGCGTCCTGTCCCAGCGCACGCCGCGGGGATCTTCCCAGGCCTTTCGCCGACCGATGCGTCGGCAAGGCAGGGGTCCGGCCCGCAGCCTCCCCGAAGGGGGACTGCGGGCCGGGGAGGGCGGGCCTCAGGCGGGAATGAGGCCGTGGGGGTCGATGATGAACTTTTCGGGCACTCCCGTGTCGAAGGTCGCGTAGGCGTCGGGGGCGTCGTCGAGGCTGATCACCTTCGTGTTGAGCATGGCGTTCAAGTAGGGCATGCGGTCCCACAGGATCGCCATCATCAGCTCGCGGTTGTAGTGCATAATCGGTGCCTGCCCAGCGGTGATCCGCGGCGACTTGATCCAGGCCTTGCCGAAGTCGATCGGGTACGTTCCCTCTTGCTCGGCCTTCGACTTCGCGAGCGGGTCGGGGCCGTAGACGCCGATGACTCCGGTGGCTCCGCCCGCGCGGGTGGCGTCGATCACCTGGTTGATGGCGTAGGCCGGGTCCATGTCCTCGGCCTCGCGGCCGATGCCGTGTGCCTCGGTGCCGACGTAGTCGACTGCGCAGTCGACCATGGGTTCGCCCAGGATGGCCTCGATCTGGTCGGTGAGCGCTGCGTCCTGGCTCAGGTCGATCGTCTCGCAGCCGTTCTTCTTCACCAGCTCCAGGCGGTCCTTGTTGTGGTCGCCGACGATGATGCAGGACGCCCCGAGGAGGCGCGCCGATGCTGCGGCGCAGCGGCCGACCGGGCCGGCGCCGGCGATGTACACGGTCGAGCCCGGCTTGGCACCGGCCTCCATGAGACCGTGGAACGCGGTGGGCAGGATGTCCGAGAGCAGCGCCAGGTCACGGATCTTCGCCATGGCCTGGTCCCTGTCCGGGAAGCGCAGGAGCTGGAAGTCGGCGTACGGGACGAACAGGTACTCGGCCTGGCCGCCGGTCCAGTCGCCCAGGTTGAAGCCGTACGCTCCGCAGGACACCTTGGGGTTCGTGGTCTCGCAAACGTCGGTCCGGCGCGCCCTGCAATTGCGGCATCGGCCGCAGGCGACGTTGAACGGGACGGAGACGAGGTCGCCCTCACTGAGGAACTCGACGTCGGGGCCGACCTCGAGGACCTCCCCGGTCATCTCGTGCCCCATCACCATGCCCTGGGGCACCGGGAAGGACCCGCGGTAGATGTGCAGGTCGCTACCGCAGATGTTGGTGGCGACGATCCTGAGGATGACTCCGTGCGGGGCCTTCTTACCGTTCGGCATCTCAAGCTTCGGGAAGTCGAGAGACTCGACGCGCATTTCCTTCGCGTTCTGGAAGGTGACGGCGCGGTTGCTGCTTGCCATGACGATCTCCTCTGCTGATCCGGGGGACTCGCCCGCCGGAGTGCCGAGGTCATTTGGGTGGCTTTGTGACCTCGGTCACTCTCAACGTAGGGCTACACCCAACGTATGCACGCCAGCGCCACACCCTCTATGCCCTGCGTGCCAACGCACTAACGCTGCGCGCCACGCTCCCGGCCAAGCACGTCATCTCCTATCTGCGCAGGTCCGCGCGTTGTTAGCTTTGAGGCATGGCCGACGCAGCAGCGCCCGCTCCCCAGGAGCCCTCACCCGTCCAGGACGACGTACGGGCGATGGGCGCTCGCGAGCACAATCTCAAGGACGTGGACCTGACGGTCCCGCGCGACGCAACGGTGGTCTTCACCGGCGTCTCTGGGTCGGGCAAGTCCTCCCTCGCCTTCGGCACCCTCTACGCGGAGTCGCAGCGGCGCTACCTGGAGTCGGTGGCCCCGTATGCCAGACGGCTGATCGACCAGACCGGCGTCCCCGACGTCGACTCGATCACAGGGATGCCTCCGGCCGTCGCCCTGCAGCAGCAGCGCGGAGGGCGCAGCGCCCGCTTTTGTCGAGATCGCCTACACCCCGACCAACAGCTCCTGGCTCAACCGCATCGAAGCCCAGTTCACTGCCCTGCGCTACTTCACCCTCGATGGCACCGACCACGCCAGCCACAAGGAGCAGGGCAGCATGATCCTCCGCTACATCATCTAATGGGCACTGAACGGCGGTTGCTCCGCGGCTGCCGCCACGGACAGGACCAAGGTCTATACATCATCAGGGCAGACAGCCCCATCGCCAGCCTGACCTGGTCCTGTAACCCGAGACCGGCCACCGCCCGCCGTGCCAGTACGCCCTGATGGGCGAGGCCATGCCTGGCACTGGGCCCTTGCAGAGGCGCGCTGGTCCCGGCTTCCACCGGCGGCGTCACATCCAGACAGATGATCAGATCGTTGTTGTTCGTGGTCCAAGCCATTCGTAGGGATCACCTCTCATTGCGCCCGGAGCCCTTCGAGCACTGGTCAAGACCGAGGGCCCCTGCGGACAGCTGGGGTCACGAACGGCTACTGAGGTTTTCGGGTTGGGGTCGGTGTGGTGATGGCCAGGCCGGTTTCGGTGAGGCAGCCGTCGATGAGGCGGGGGCGGTGCTGGATGTGCCTGAGCCCTCGGCGGAGGGTGCGGATGAGGTGGTCCGGATCGGTGAAGGCCGTATTTGCCATCGGGCCGCGCCGCAGGAGCGACCAGACGCCTTCGACGGGGTTGAGGTCAGGTGCGTAGGAGGGCAGCTGGAAGACGGTGAGCCAGTCATGCTCGGCCGCGTACTTCTTCATGCCGGCGGCCAGGTGGGTGTTGAGATTGTCCCAGACGAGCACGATGGGCCCGCCGAGCTGGATGTGCGCTCTTACCACCAGGTCCCGGTAGTCGGTCCAGGCAAAGCTCTTGCGGGCCCCCTTCAGCGGCAGATGGATCCGTGGCCGGTAGATCAGCCTGCTCTGCCGGCCGGGCTTGTAGCAGCACAGGGCTGCTGGGGGTTCCCCCCGAGAAGTGGACACCGGTTTGTATGCTTATGCGGCAAGTGAGAGTGTAGCTGAGTGTCGGGCCTCGTAGGCGACGGGGCTGAGCTGGCCGTTCTTCTTGTGTCTGCGGCGGGTGTTGTAGCGCGTGAGCCAGCGGA
>NZ_JBITGJ010000046.1:0-68310 GCF_044456925.1 Streptomyces sp. NPDC050743 | reverse complement strand
GGAGAACGACGACGGCTTCGAAGTCGAACTCGTCGCGATCGACTCACCTGAACGAAAGTGGGATCAACCGATCCACAAGTCTTGACGATTACTCCACGTGACGGACTTGGGTCATCACTTCCAGAAGAACTGTTGGCGGGCCATGCGCTTGCAACCCGACGACTCGGTATCGTTGTCAGCTCAGAGGGCTCCATTGCCGAGGTACAGCGACGCAAGTCTGGGCAGTCGCTGCCGCATCTCTCCGGGATCATCGAAGTCGAAATCTTCTCCCATGTCCTGTTCCGCCTCCTGGGCCGAGGCGGCCTCACGGAGGACTAGTCCAGCGTCAAAGGCGTCACGGTCTGCGGTGCGTCGATCGAACGCTTCGGTAGCTGCGTAGTTGATCTCTTCGTAAAATAGTTCGTAGCAGGGGTTGGGGGCAGTGGCTCGAACAGCAGGGTGGTCAGCCAGGCTGTCGGGACAGCGGGCTGCCTTCTCATACCAGTCGCGGCCCAGCGCTATCAGGCCAGCGCGGAAGTCAATGAAGCTGTCGTCCGAGCAGCCGCCCTGGATGAGGTAGGCGGCTGCCCACATGTCCCAGCGGTACACAGCATCGTGCGCCTCGTCGAAGTACTTCTGAAACTCGAAGATCTCCTCGATGGGGCGTGCAGACAGCAGTTCCACCAGTGCCTCATCGGTGGGGGTAGCGCTTGATCGAGCAGTTTCGATGATCCGCCAGAACTCGTCGGTGTCCATGACCGGTTACTGTGCCATTGGGCTACGACAGCGGCGCCCTGGGACTGCGAATGGGTGCTGAACAGCAGTACGGCAACCGTGGAGACCGTGGTCGACCACCAGCTACTCCTAGACCACGTTCAACCAGCACAGCGGCCCCCAGCAACCGTCACGCGCATAGTTCACATCGAGAGAGCCCAAGGCACGGCCCGTGGCCGTGCCACTCTCGTGCCAGAACAGACGGGGACTCACGGGGGACCGGGGTTTGCAGGAGTGAGTCGGCCGGACTCTGCCCCCCGTACGGAATCCGCAGGTCACGCGCGTGACGGCCCAACCTCGCTCTTAATGCGGGTGTCGCTTCCCCACCCGAACCGGCTCTGCTCACCCGATGAGGTGGCGTCAGAGTTCGAGCGGCCCGTAGGTGCCCGCGCGGAAGGTGAAGACGGTCGGCTCGGCGTCGAACTCCTCGCGGAAGTGCCCGCCGTAACCAGGTTCTTCGACGTGAGGTGCGAGCAGGTCGAGGATGGGGACGAGGTCACCCATCATGTCGTCGAGCCAGAGGTTGCGGCTGAACAGTCCCCAGACGTGGCGCTCACCGCTGGCCGTGAATCCCCAGGATTGGCGTCGTAGAGACGCGAAGTCACCTCCGGGCAGGCGGCTGTCCTGATCCGGGGAGAGCAGCGGATATGCGTGCTCCTCCCCTTCGAGCCTTGCCGGCCGTTCAGGGGTCATGCCGAGGTGCCATCGTAGGGCGTCCAGGACTGCGTCGGGCGTGTCGTCGCGGAGGAGGCAGGCGAAGACGACTTCGTAGTGGAGGCTCATGGAGCCGTATTCTGCCTGGCACGACAGACAGGCCCTGAGTGCTGCCTCAAGGCGCAGCTTCCCAAGCTCAGGGCTCCGGCCACCGGATACGCGGTGGCCGTCTGACGCGTGATTCTGTAGCTTGCCCCCATGACCGACAACCGAAGGGGCAATGCCGCGTAGGCGCCCGTCAGCCCTGCGGGGCGACCTCCCTATCCGCCCCTGGAGGCGGCGACGGTACCCGTTCATTGATCGCCTTTCAGGATCTTGCACAGCTGACCTGCGTCGGCTAGAGCGGACCCGCTTCTGGCCCGAAGCCACAGAAGAGGCGTTCTGGCACTGGCAGGCTTATGCCCATGGCCCCCTCAGACAACTTTTAGACCCCCTCACAGGTCCCGACTGCGGCATCCCTGAGTGCGGGTGTTACGGCGCCGGCTTCCGTGAGCACCTCGAAGCCGTGCTTCACGCGCTGCCCAGGAAGAGTGCGCGTGAGTTGCGTGCCCTCGTGTGGGCCCTCGACGGGAAGATTCTGGCAAGGGCCAAGGTCATCCCGGCTGACAGCCTGGACGTGCCGTGGTGGCGAGGTCAGCTCTAGGACCATGGGCGGCCGTCTCAGTTTCCGTCTCATTCAGCTCCGTTCACGGCCGTTCAGTCGAGAATCCCAGCCGTCTCCACGTCGACAGCCAACCGCCCATGGACGCAGGTGAACGCCCCCGTACACACCCCACGACCCCACCACCACAGTTGGAAAGCGTGCACCAGCTCGCTCGTGGACGGTCGGCACAGTGTGGGCGCACTGTCAGGGCCTGGTGGCATCGTGCACGCATGGACACACTCTTTGATCTTCCCGAACCGGAGACACCGGAAGAAGCCGTCATTGCTCACTACCGGCTGAGCGATGACCAGTACGGCTCGCGTGCCGAGCGGGAGGCGATCTTTGAGGCTGAGCGCACCATGACGGCCGCCGTCGATGAGGCAGGAGTCGGTGAGGTGGACGGGAACGAGTTCGGCGGAGGTGAAGCCGTGCTGTACGCCTACGGGACGGACGCCAAGGCGCTCTTCAAGGTGATGGAGCCGACCCTTCGCGGTCTGCCGTTCAGGCCGGCTCACGTCGTGCTGCGGCAGGGGAGCCGGGAGACGGAGACCCGAGTGGATCTGTGATGCGGTACAGCAACGGAGTACAGCAACCCCAGCAACCGTCAGTACCCAACATCGACCGTCACGCCCCTCGCGGCAGCCTAAATGACCTTCAATGACCGATCTCTGTAGAGCTACGGATCAGAAGGTGCCCGTGCCCCAGCCGTGCCCGATCGAGCGGGAAACCACGGGGAACACCGGGCAGCCACAGTGGCCGGACAGCAGAACGGCCCCCGACCGACTACCGAGGTCAGGGGCCGTTTTCACTGCTCATCAAGCGGAGGCGGTGGGATTTGAACCCACGGTGACATCGCTGCCACGACGGTTTTCACGACCGTTTGCGATCTCGGCTCGTCCGCTGCGGCTGACGCGCGGTGCTGGCTACCGTTCAGCCACGTCCGGGCCCGCAGCGCCGACCGGCATGCCCTCTACCGCTGGCGCTGACGCTTCACCGCGCGGATGACGGCGATGGCGGCTGCGACGATGACGAGGGCGCCGACGACGAGCAGCACGGGCGGGATCCGCTGCTCCTGCATGGCGAGAAGGAACGGGGCGGGCGGAAGGGTGTTCACGGTGGACTCCTTGCTGTGAGGGGGGCCGGCCTTGCCGGTCTGCGTCGTTGATGTCTCAGGGGTGGTTGTTCGGGATATCCGGCAGCTCGGCACCGCCAAGCGCCGGGGCTCTACGGAGCGTCGTGGTCACACCAGGGGACGGCGGGAGACTCGCCAGACCATCCAGGCCGCCAGCGCGGCGGCCGCCGCAAGACACACTCCGGCCTCGGCCCAGTTGAGCGACCACATCTGACCGGCTGGATGGAAGCGGACGAACTGTCCGGTGATGTCGTGTGCCTGAAAACAGCCTGTCGGCGCCTTTTCACCCTGGAAGGAGCAGGTGCTGTCGGGCAGGGAGGCTCCGGAACTCGTGACGTAGCCGCTTTGGGTCACCCACGCACTGGCGCTGGTTTCGGGCGTGACCAGCGGGTTCCGGGATACGGCCATGGAGGTCGGCCCGAGGTAGGGCCGGAGTTGACTGATGGCGAATTCAAGAAGGCCGGTGGTGACGAACGTACCGAGCATGGCGGTCACAGTGCGGCGCAGGAGCAGGCCGAGCGCGGCCCCCACGGTCAGCGCCAGGAGGGAGAGCGCGACGGGTGCCGCTCCGATGAGGTCGAAGGGGACGCCGTCCTGCCAGCGGACCGTGTTGAACAGGGAGGCCTCGGCACGCCACCACCAGTCCCACAGACAGCTGAGGACGGCCGTGGCGACCGCGATCAAGGCCATGGGGAAGCAGAGCTTGACCAGCACCCAGCGAGTGCGGGTGACCGACTGTGTCCAGGCGAGGCGGTAGGTGCCGCTCTCCAACTCGCGAGCGAGCAGGGGAGCACCGAAGAAGACGCCGATGACCAGTGGGATCTGTGCAGCGAGGACCGAGGCATGGTTGAAGTTGCTTTCGTAGAGCCCGCTGAACTCTCTGATCTTGGCGGCTACCGCGGCACAGTGCGCGGAGCCTGCGGAGGCCGTACAGCCGGCCAGGTGGTTGGTCCGGATGAAGGTGACCATCCCCGAGTGCTGCTCGGCCACGGCGGCTGCGACGGCCACGAGGAGCGCGGCGCCGGCGATGATCGGGATTCGGTGCTGGCGCCACACCAACCACGTGACGCCGTGCAGGATGCCCCGCTGCGGTGCTCCGCCGGCGGCCGCGGTGCGCTTCGGAGAGGGAGCGGTGGTGGTGGCGCTCATGAGGCCACCGCCTTGGGGCCGCCACAGGCGTCCGCGGTCAGCAGCGGTGGCGCTTCGGGACAGCGTAGATACGACAAGATCATCTCTTCCAGGGTGGGCCGGCGCACGTTCCAATGCGGCGGCAGCGGGCCCTTGGGGCGTATGAGCGCGGTGAGTTGACGACCGACGGTGCGTGTCTCCACTGCCGTGTGCGGGGCGAGTTCGTCGGGCAGGCCGTCACCGGCGTGAGCGGCGATGACGTAGGCGTGGGCGGCGATGAGTTCGTCCGCCTCACCGGCCAGGCGTACCCGTCCGCCGGTGATGGTCAGGACCCAGTCGCAGACGCCTTCCATCTCGGCGACCATGTGCGAGGACATGAGCACGGTGGTGCCGCGCTCGGCCGCCTCGGCCGACAGCATGCGCATCATCTCGTGGCGCACCAGGGGGTCGAGATCGGACATCGGCTCGTCCAGGAGCAGCAGATCGGGCCGTTTGCCGAAGGCCATGGCGAGCGCGACCCGGGTGCGCTGGCCTCCGGAGAGGCTGTTGACGCGCGCGGACAGCGGAATGTCACCGGCCGCGACGATCTGCTCGGCGCCGGCCTGGTCCCAGCCCGGATTCAGCTCCCGCCCCATGCGCAGCATCTCCGCGACCGTAAAGCGCGGGTAGAGGGGCTTGTCCTGGGCGAGGAAGGCGACGCGTCCTTCGGCAGCGGCTCGCCGCGGTGTTCGCCCGGAGACAGCTACCTGGCCGGTCGTCGGGGACAGCAGGTCCGCGACCATGGACATCAAGGTCGTCTTCCCGGCACCGTTGGGCCCCACCAGGGCGCACACGGTGCCCGCGGGGATGCGGAAGGTGCAGTCCCGCAGCGCCCAGCCGCGCCGGTACTTGCGGCCGAGCCCGGTGGCCAGGAGCGCGGGGGGGCCCGCGTCCTGGGGCATGTCGATGACCTGGTTCAACTGATCTCCTTGCGGTTCATGACGTGTGCGTCGACGGCCACCCGCGAGAAGCGTGCGTGAACCGGCGCGGCGACCTCATCGCGTTCGAAGCCGGCTGTAACCGCCCGGTCCATCCATGCGTCTAGATCGCGGACGAGCGCGGCGCTCGGGGTGAGACGCGCGTGGATGAGGGCCGAAGGCTGGACGAATGTGCCCCGCCCGGGCTGCGGCGTGACCAGTCCTTCACGCTCCAATTCCCGGTATGCCTTGAGCACTGCGTTCGCGGCGATCGACTGACGGAAACGACCTCTCGGGCCGTCGGCAACTGGTCCCCGGGCATCAGTAGCCCGAGCTGCGGAGCGTGTCCTCCGGGCGGTCGGGCACTGACGGCCGCGACGCCTAAGGATCTCCATCACGACGCGGGGCGTGACCCGGCCACCGTGAGGAGCGTGGCAGTGCGGTGCCGGGCGTCGTGCGACCGGATGACCCGCGGAAGGCGGAGGGCTGGGTGAAGCGGGTGGCGGAGCAGCAGATGTTCGGGCTCGGCCGGTCGGCCGCTTCATGCGGTTGCAGCGGCCGACCGCGTCGGTTCCTCAGTCCTTCGGGAAGATGGAGTGGCCGGTTACGGTCCGGGTGGAGCCGTTCTTGAGAGTGATGACGACCTTGTCGGCGCTGCCGGAGGGATCGGCGGACGGCCACCAGGCGGTGAACCGGTTGTTCTGGATGGTGGCCTCGATGGTGCGGCCGCCGTCGAGCAGGGTCACGGCCTTGACGTCGGATCCCACCGAGCCCTCCAGGTAGTTGAGACCTGTGCTCCCTTCGCCGTGAGCGCCTGCCGAGTCCAGTTCGATCGCGTTGGCGGCGAGCTTCTTGACCGGGCCGATCACCTCGGCCATGCCGTGGCCGGCCTTGTCGGTGAGGCAGTAGGAGGTGGTCTTCCCGTCGGTGACGACCACAGAGGTGACCGAGCCGCGCACGTCCAGGTTGGCGTACGAGACCGACCTGCCGGCGTAGTCGCTGCCCAGGGCCTTGACGCACCACTTCTCGGCGGCGACGGCCTCGGGTGAGGTGGCCGACGGGCGACTCGGGGTGCCGGTCCAGCTCGCGAGTTCCGCCGCGGGCAGGACCCCCGAGGCAGGCGCGCTGAGCACAGCCTGACCCACGACGGCTACGGCCGCAGCGGCGGTGAGGGCTCCGGCCGCCACCCAGAGCAACGGGCGACGGCGACGAGGCGGAGCGGCCGGCTGCGAGGCGGACGCTGCACTGTTCATCACGGTACGCAACAGATGTTCCTTACGGGCGCTTTCGGCTTCGGTCAGCTCGCGAACGGGAGCAGCGTCCAGAGCGGCCAGCAACCGGGGGAGGTTCTTCTCGTGATCGTTCACGTCTCTTCCTTCAGTGCGCCGGAGCCGGAGCGGGAGTGGTCCGACCGGTCGGGCCGAACAGCCTGGCCAAACGACGTTTGGAGCGGGAGAGCCGCATCGTGTAGGCCGCGCGTGAGCAGCCGAGCACGGCGGCGGCGTCCCGGTCCGTGAGGCCCTCCCAGACATGGAGCGCCAGTACTTCCTGGTCGACGGCCGACAACCGCCGCCAGGCGGCCACCAGGTCCATCCGCTCCTCGGCCTGGGCCAGACCGTCGTAGCTGTCCTCGCCACCGTTCTCCATGACACGCACCGCGACAGCCGTCTGGCGGCGCTGCCCGCGGTGGGCGTTGAGCATCGCGTTGCGCGCGGTGCCGAAGAGCCACGGACGTGGGTCCTCCGGCAGCTCGCTGCGACGACGCCACGCGGCGAGGAACGTCTCACCGACGATGTCGTCCACGTTCATCGGGTGAGCGCGCCGACGGACGAAGCGCAGCACGTCCTCGTAGTGAGTGCGGTAGACATCGGTGAACTCGTCCTCGCTGTCGATGGCCATGGCTTCCTCTCGCTGCTTTCGTCCCTACGTGTCCACCACCCGTGACGGTGCAACGCGAGAGTTCGAAGAATTTTTGTGCCGGCCCCCAGCAGCTCGGACAGGGTACGCGGCAGGTGTCGAACGACAGAGGTCACGCAGGTCACCGCGTGTGGCAGCGCAAGGCTTGTGACCCGTCTCGACGAGCCCCACCCGTTCCCAGCGGAGATCGCCTACGGCCGCGTGATCACGAAGGTGATCCGGAGGCGCGGTCCATGCTGGGTGGGGCCCACACCTAGCGGGCTCCCGGGCGACCGGTAGACGGACCCTGGGGACGACCGGGCAGCACCATCGGCGATGTCGAATGTAGAGCTTCGGATCAGAGGGTTCTGACATCCACGGCCGACATCAACGACGCCGGACGGAGGCGCACACCAGCGACTCCGTCCGGCCGTCGCATCAGTCGACGACCGCAGCCCAAGCAGGTGCGGATCGAACTCCTAATGCGGTGCTCACAGAAGCTGCGGCCAGCGGCAGTGACGGCAGCGCCGGACGGCAGCGGCACTGGATAGCCCAACGCGGCACTGGCGAAGCGGCGACAGCCCGGCCCACCAAGGCCTGCCCGCATCTTCTAAGCGCCGGGTCGCATCCCAGACGAGTGTCTAATTGCGTGACAACGTCGACGCAGCGGCGGACGAGCATGGACGGCTGTGGCACTGGCACTGCCCCGAAGGTCGAGCAGCAGGAAACGGCTCACCCCTGGGGCTGAGTGAGCCGCATGAACTGGTACGACAAGGCCCGCGAGGCCATATGCCTCCACTCAGAGTGCAGCCGGGGAGCCGCCATTGGGGAGGCCCCACCGCCGTCTGGGTACTGAGGCTCCATCGACCGTGGGTAAGCCACCGGACCGGTCAATCGCTTTCCGCTTCCAACCCCTCGTAGCTCTCGAACCAATGGGTATCGAAATCACGGGCGGTCGAGAAGGGCTGCTGCGGGTCAGTGAGCAGACGGTAGACGTACTCCGCGGTCGAGCCGTCGAACCGGTACCAGGTGCCGCGGTCTTCCACTGTCGCAAGGATGGGCCAACTGTTCGGATCGGAACCCTCGGTGAGCCAGTAGAAGTCGTCCCGTTGCTCGGTCCCTGCCCACTGCAGCAGCCCGCCCGGGGCCGGGTACAGCTGGTACGGCTCCCACAAGTTGCCATCATGTGCCTCGGCCCATTGGGCCCACCACTCGTTGAACTCGACGATGTCGATGCTGCCCAGCGGGCCGCCGGGCAGAAAGAGACCGAGGTAGTCGTCGAAGGCGCCGTACCCGAACAGCTCGACAAGGCGCTTGTAGTCACCGGGCAGCACGGTCCCCAGCCGGGCCTCGACCGCCGCCCAGTCCACCACCCGCGCCCGGTCTGCCGGCCACCCCGTGACGGCGACGACCCGGTCCACCCAGGAGGCACCCTTCGGCAGTCCTTCCGGCACCTTCTCCGGCGACGGTGCGGCCCGCTCGGCGATGAGCACCACCAGCCGTACGCCGTCACCGGCACGAACCATCCCGCAGCCGATCCACGAGCTGCCGCACGTCCAGGCGCGCAAATCGACCAGCTGCTCCCCAAAGGGTGCCAGGAGCGGCAGCCCGGTCTGCTCGGTCACCGTGGGATCGACATATCCGCCCGCAACGAGGTTGCGCAACTGCCCGTACCGGTCGCTGAGCTCCTTGATGAGTACGGGCAGGCTGACCTCTTCGGAAACCGTCAGGCACACATGCCCCGCCGGGTGCCCGGCCTGGTCGCACACGAGCTCCTGCCCGTCCGGCCGGACCAAGGAGTCAACGGCCGCGAGCAGTTCCTGTTCGTCCATGGCCGGACAGTGAAACACAGGCCGCGGACAACGAGCCGAACCCGGCGATCGAGCCAGTGCTATACAGCAGGGAAGTACAGCGACCGCAGCAACCACCGCAGCCGGCTGTCGGAAGCTGTCGATGGCGGGCTGACCAGCCCCCACCCGGCCTCTCTGCCTGCGGACGTGCTCGCCGTGGGGAGCAGGTCGACGTCCCCTTGTGACTTTGCGGGTTCGGGGCAGCGGATCACTGCCAGGGGTGCGCACTGGCTTGTCCCCTTTCACCCGGGCAGCAAGAGACCCCGGCCGGTAACCATCCGGCCGGGGTCTCTCTATGCGTTGTTACTCGGGGCGGATGTGCTCCGCCTGGGGGCCCTTCTGCCCCTGCGTGACATCGAACGTGACTCGCTGGCCCTCTTCCAGGGAGCGGAAGCCGGAGGCGTCGATGTTCGAGTAGTGGGCGAAGACGTCGGGGCCGCCGCCGTCCTGCTCGATGAAACCGAAGCCCTTTTCGCCGTTGAACCACTTGACGGTACCGCTGGCCATGTCTGTCTCCCTCAAGGAAATTCGGAATCCCGCACCGTGCGGGATCCGGAGGTGATCGCCTTGGTCCGGAGAGGCGCTGAACAGCAAGAACGCCCGAGACGTGTGTCACGGGCGAACGGGACTTCGGAACCACGACTACTTGTAGCGACGCTACACCGGGCGAGGCCGAAGGTCACAGGTCTTATGGGATCGCGTAGGCGAACCTTTAGCGTCACGACGGCCGTTACCGGCCGACGTCGCGGCGGCTGCGGACTGCCTGCCACGCCGGCCCGGTGAGATCGACGACCATCATTCCGCCTGCAGCCTCGCGGGCGAGGGTCCAGCCCTTCGCCTTGAGCCCGTCGAGCTGCTGCCGAATGTCCGAGCCCAGCTCCTCGACGAGCTGCGTCTCCAGCGGTTGCGTGCCACCGTCCACGAGCTCCGCGAGCCGGAAGACGAGCGCTTCCTCCTCAGCGGTGATACGGAAGTCCATGCGCTGACGCTACGTCCCTGCCGACCAGGACGCGTGGCCACCCCTAGGCCCCGGCACCATCATGGGGGTGGAGTTCAACGCCGCGTGTCGCGTTGGCTCGGCATCAGTGGATTAGGCAGGTACATGCCGCTCACTCAAGAAGAAACGCACCCGCCGAGAATTCGGTACGAACAGGTCGTGCCAGACGCGTGCCAGTTCGTACGGGGAATCGCGGGGAACACCGGGGAATCAACGGACCCGCCCGCCAGGCGTAAAGCCCCTTCCGCCGCAGGTCAGCGCCGTAGCGGGCCCTAGATCACCTTACCTTCCCAAGCTGATGGCGCGACTGAAGTGGCCTGCTGACCGTCCGGGCTGCGGCGCTAGGGCGCCGGTCCCGGCCGAACAGCAGGCCACCTGATTGGTCCTCGTTGAGGAAGGGAGTCTCTCTGTTCAGTGCAGCGGAGTCGCCGGAGAGCGCGCTTCGTAATCCCTCGCTTCCAAGCCAGCCCGGATGAGCCGTGCCAGGAGCAGGGCCGCTTCAGGGCGCACCGTGCCGAGGCGGACCAGGCCGTCACCGCGCACACTCACGTCCGCCGTGAGCCCCGGGAAGTCTGCCTCCAGTCCCAGCGCAGCGAGTTGTGCAGCGAGACGGTCGGAACCGCGTCGAGCCTCGCCCCAGCCTCGGACATAGCTCACGCCGGCCGTCAGGTTCTCGGCGCGTGGGGCGATGACTTCGCGTCGGTCTGTCATGACTTCACTCCCCCGGTTCGCGGTCAGTCTCGGTGTCGAGGCGAGGCTCAGCGGCGCTCGCCAGGGCCAGGCGCAGCAGTTCGGCCAGGTGCTCGGCAGTTGCAGGCGAAACCCGGCCCAGTTCGACCAAGCCGTGGCCGAAGGCGTTCAGGTCGGCCCGCAGGTACGGGAAGTCGCGCTCCATGCCCGCGCTGATCAAGGCGTCGCGGAGGGCCGTGGTCGCATCGCGAGCGGCGTACCAGCCGTTGCTTTCCAGCGGGGACCAGCGCGCTGCGTCAAGGCGGCCGCGAGATTCCTCATGCACCGGAAGTCGACTCCTCCGGGTAGGCCGCCATGGCGTCAGCGGCGGAGCTGAACCGGTCGCCGTAGCGGTCGACGCGTGCCAGTAGCTCGGCGGCAGCGACAAGCAATGTTGCCAGGGCGATCGGACGGTGCGGATTGGCCTCTGGACGCCGTACCGGGGCACGGAGCCATTGGTAGCGGTCGCCGCTCAGAGGCATGGGGCCCGGCACCACCACCACGGATTTGAGACCGAGGTAGCGGTACTCCGGCGGCTCGCTGGTCTCGCGCCTGAGGAAGTAGGTGAACCAGTCGCGGCTGTTGGAGCTGAGGAAGAAGCCGACCTTGCGAGCCCGGTGATCGACCATGACCGGGCCGCATGGCAGCTCCCGGCGGCACATCTGATCGAACGTCTCCAGGCCGAGCCGCTGTTCCACCGACACCACGTCGAAGAGGCGGCCGGCAGGAATCATCGACGGGCTGCGCGGATCGTCCGCCCAGAGCGCCCGACACATCACCGGATCGTCCGCCGCTGCCGACAGCCACTCGATGCCTCGCCTGGTCATCGTTTGCACGTCTTCTTCCCACCTCGGGTCGGCTACCCCACGGCGCCTGCACCGCAGTGGGTTCAGCGTCGCGGGACTGGCATTGACCAGGGCAGATGACGACAGGTGACGGGGGATGACGTGTGCCGCGGAGGCCCGTCACCCCCCGTCGTCCCGAAGTAGTGGCGACAAATCCCGTTCGCCACTGCCAACGGCGTTGTCAATCACGTACGTTCGTGGTGGTCAAGGAGCACGCACCACCCGCTTTGCACTGACACGAGGAGGGAAAGGCCGTCTCCTGTGGACCCCGTCAGCGAGCGTTTACGCCGGGCCCGAACCGAACGCGGCTGGAGCCAGCTGCGATTGGTACGGGAACTACGCAAGGCCGCGGCCAAGCGCGGTCACCAACTCCCCACCGACGACAGCGTCAAGCGGCGCATCGCGAGCTGGGAGAACGGGCACAGCGTGCCGGACGGGTTCTACGGCGCGCTGCTCGGGGACGCGTACGGCACCAGCCCACATGAGCTGGGGCTGGAACACGACGGCAGAGAGGACGCCGCGCTTCTGGACGCCAGCTACCCCGACAGCCCTGACGCGGCAATCGCCACGGTTGACCGGCTGTGGACCGCCGACCTGAATCGGTACGAACCGCTGTTGCAGTCCGAGGCGTCCGAGCCGGCGTGGAACGAAGCGTCCTTACGGTGGCTGGTGGCACCGGAGCCGGCGCCGCGATCCGGTCGGCCGGTGGGACTGCGTGTGGGACTTGGGGACGTGGCAACGGTGAAGACCACGGCCGACATGTTCGCCAGACTCGACGACCAGTTCGGCGGTGACCACGCCCGTCGGTCTGTTATCCAGTACCTCAGTGCTGAGGTGGTTCCGCTGCTGCGCGGCACCTACAGCGACGCCGTGGGCAGGGCTCTGTATTCCACTGTGGCGGAGGCAACGCTCCTCGCCGGCTGGATGTCGTACGACGCCTGCCATCACGGACTCGCCCAGCGGTACTTTCTCCAGGCCCTCCGGCTGGCTCAAGACGCCAACGACCGGCGCCTTGCCGGAAGCATCCTGTCGGCGATGAGCCATCAGGCCACCTTCCTCGGCCGGTACACCGAGGCAGCGACGCTGGCGCGTGCCGCCCTGATGGGCATCTCGGCGGTGGCGACACCGACGCTTCGGGCCCAGTTCCATGCCATGGAGGCTCGCGCGCTCGCCCGTACAGGGGATGTCCAAGGGTGTGAAGCGGCTCTGGCCGCGGCGACGCGAGCGCTGGAGGGCCGGAACAGCGACGACGAGCCCGAGTGGATCGCCTATTTCGATGAGGCCGAGTTGGCCGCAGAAGCAGCGCACTGCTTCCGCGACGTCAACAGCGCGAGGCAAGCCGTCGCCCACGCGGAGAACGCGATGAGCGGCAGCCACGTGCGGAGCGACTTCTTCGCCACGATGGTGTTGGCCGACGCCCACCTACGCGCCGACGACATCGAGGAGGCTTGCCGGGTGGCGGTGGACGCGCTGGATCTCGGGGAGAACCTGAAGTCCGCACGGTGCGTGAGTTACCTGGCCGAGTTCCGGGCGAATCTGCTGGCCGCAGGGAACAACGCGGTGTCTCATGCGTTCGCGGAGCAGGTAGGCGAGCACCGGTTGTGGGTGGCAGCCGCGGCCGGCGGTCCTGCCGCTCGTTAAGTCGGCGGGCGGTGTCCGAGGTCGTTCAGAAGGCGCCCCACGTGTCCCGGCCCTCACCGGTCCGAAGGGAGTGCATGCGCTTCTGGAACTCGGCCGCGAAACGCTCGCTCGTCATCACCTGGTGCCCGATCCACGCCACCATCATCAGCTCACGGAGGTCCGCAAGGGTCTCGTAGCCGGGCCAGTTCATCAGGTCGAAGCCATACCGGTGGACGAACTCCGCATACTCCTCACGGCTGTGCCACCTGTACCGCTCGTAGTAGATCGCGGTGAGTATCAAGTCCCACTCACGCGGAGCCAAGGCGAGGCCATCGAGATCGATCAGGACGGCGTGGCCGTCACGGTGACGGAGCACGTTCCCAATGTTCGCGTCACCGTGGATCATGCCGAAGGGAAGGACGAAGTCCAAGCGGTCGTACTCCTTGACCAGCTCGGCCGCACGCACCTCCAGAAACTCTCGGTCCCGGTCTGAGATGCCGTCCAGGCCCGCCAGGGACGAGGCCAGCTTGACGTGTGGGTCGAAGTACGGCAGGCCCATGGATTCGGGCTCCTCCAGCCAGTGGAGGCGCTTTAACAGATCTGCAAGCTCGCCTACCGTGGCGTACTCCTCCCGCTCCTGGACGCTTTCCCAGAAGGTCACGACCCGGCCACCGACGACCACGGGTTGGGCGATGTCCCGCGGAACGCGCGCAGCCGGGAAGCCGGACTGCTCCAGCCAGCGGGCGACGTCTACGGCTCGTTCCATCTCAGGAAGAACGGCAGGGTCCCGAGCAATGCGGGCGATCACCGGTTCCGAGGCCAAGCGGTAGACGGCGTTGGAGCCAAGGCGGAGCAACTCGGCACCGGTCGGGTCGAGGCCAGCGGAGCGGCAGGCGTCTCGGAGGACGGGCGCCGTACCCCCCGCCATGAACCCCGTGTCGCCGCCGTCTTCCCACCTGCCGTCGCTGCCCGAGATCATGTGACCGACCATACGGGGCGCTTCCCGACCCCGACAGGTCACCTGCGTAATGGGGACGTAATGATCTTGGTTAGCTGCTCGCGATCGGGCAGCTTCGGCGCAGGTCAGAGGGGTGTAGGCCCAGTGAGCTCATCTGGGCTCCGGAGCCGTGTGCGCAGGTTCGAATCCTGCCGGGGGCACCCGCCATACAGTCAGCAACAATGCGGCTCTGACCAGGGCGAATGCCCACACGAGAGGGCGGGACCCAGTCTCATTGGGTCTCGCTCTTTTTCGTTGTTTCGCGCTGCCCGCGATAGACCTGCGATAGCAGCTCAGGGGACCCGCCCCAAGAACCGCCGGGCAGGTTCGCCGAAAGCGGTACCTCCACGTCGAGCGCTCCGGCCGCGACGTTCGGCGTGATGCGGGGCCTACGGATGGCGGTCGACGGCACCGGCTCCAGCCAGACGGTCTGCCAGATGCCAGTGGTGCGCCAGTACTTGGCCGCGCGCGGTGCGTACGGCGCCGACTGCTTTCCGCGCGCCTGCGGGGCCTCCGGGTCGTCGCGGGCCCGGAGGACGAGCGGCACCGGCACCCCGGCGGGGGCGGCGTCGGTGATGTCGAAGGTGAAGCCGGAGAACCCGCCCCGGTGGCGCCTGACCTCGATCCCGTTCACCCACCGGTCGCGTCGTGGTCGACCACACCGAAGTGCAGCAGCACCCGGTCGCCGTCCCATTCGCGGGGGACGGTGATCATGCGGCGGTACCAGACCGCGCGCATGAAGTCCTGCTCCTCGACTCCGGCCGGGGTGGCCTCAGGTGCGAAGGGCACCACGATCTCGTCGGCCAGCTCCCGCTCGGCCAGACCGCGCTCCCGGCCGGTGTCGGACCGGTCGATCTCGAACTCCCAGCTGCCGTTGAGGTTCAGCCAGCGGTCCCGCCGGATCCGCGGCCGGGGCTACTCCGGCCGCGGGAGCAGCTCTGACTGATCAACCGACATCGTGGAGACCCTTTCCGTTGTGCTCATCCATGTCTGAGATCACCGGCCCGCTCTCAGGCCACGGGGTCGCGGAAGCGGAGAGTGAGGAGTTCGAACGGGCGCAGTTCGAGCTCGACCTCGGCACCGGATGCAGTGCTGCGGACCGCCTCGCTCTCCACGGCACGCTCCAGCAGGTCGGTGGCGATGGCCTCGTGCCACCGGAACCGGGTCTTCACCGTCGCACGCGAGCGCTTGCCATGTGCCTCGTACAGGCGCACGACGAGATCTCCGGAGCGGTCCTCGGCAAGTTTGACGCTCTCGACGACGACGGCGGGATCGGTGACCTCGAGCAGCGGCTCAGCGGCGGCACTCGGCACCGTGCGCAGCGGAAGCTGGCGCGCGTACCCGTCCGCGATGGCCTCGGGGATTCCCCCGGGACGAAGGCTGACGGAGAAGTCGTGCCGTCCCTGGTCTGCGGACGGGTCCGGATAGCGGGGCGCCCGCAGCAGCGACAGTCGTGCGGTCGTCATCGGGCGGCCGCTGGGGGCCTGCCCGTTGCGGATGTCGTGGCCGTAGACCACGTCGTTGGCGATGGCGACGCCGTAGCCGGGCTCGCCGACGTGGATCCAGCGGTGCGCGACGGTCTCGAACCGGGCGGCGTCCCAGGAGGTGTTCTGGTGGATCGGCCGGTGCAGGTGGCCGAACTGGATCTCCGAGGTGGACCGATCCGTCCGGACGTCCAGCGGGAAGGCAAGCTTGAGCAGCTTCTGCGACTCGTGCCAGTCGATGTCGAAGGCGTAGTCGATCCGGCCTTCGGACAGCCGGACGGACATGGTGATGACCGTCTTGCCGCGCTCGTGCCGCACCACGACCGCATCGTCCACGATGTCGATCGACACCGGCTCGACGAGGTCGCGGCCGCTGCGCTTGTCCTCGTCGTTGATGTCCCAGGCATCCCACTCCCGCGGGGTGTCGCGGAAGAGCTGGAGGACGCCGCCCGCCGTACCCTGGGGCAGCAGTTCCCGGTCCGCGACCAGGTCGACGACCGAGACAAGGGTGCCACGCCTGTCGATCTCGACGTGCAGCTTTCCGTCGTCCAGCACGATCCGGTCGTCCACCCGGCGCGGCGTGGCCGGCGCGGGCGGCGTCGCCGGGCCGAGGCCCATCGCCGGTACGCCGTGCAGCGGGTACGGGCCGGCGTTGGCGGCGACCGGGATGCCGGTGTCGCCGCGATCGCTGCCTTCGCCCTCCTCGCTGCCGCGGAGCGCGTCGAGCGCGTTCGCGATCAGGGTCTCCAGGTCGTCCGCCACCCGGCCGTAATCCCGCTCGGCGTCCTGGTAGACCCAGGCGATGGACGTGCCCGGCAGGATGTCGTGGAACTGCAGCAGCAGCACCGTCTCCCAGCTCCGCTGCAGCTCGTCGTACGGATACGGGGCTCCGCGGCGGACGGCCGCGGTCGCCGCCCACAGCTCGGCTTCGCGGAGCAGGGCTTCGCTGCGGCGGTTGCCGCGCTTGCTCCGCGCCTGCGAGATCAGGGTGCCGCGGTGCAGCTCGAGATACATCTCGCCGACCCACACCGGAGGCTCGAGCAGCTCTGCCTCGGCAGTGCGGAAGAAGCTGTCCGGATCGGCCATCCGCACCCGCGGTGATCCGTCCAGATCGTGCTTGCGCTCGGCCGCGGCCAGCATCTCCCGGGTGGGGCCGCCACCGCCGTCGCCCCATCCGTACAGCCCGAGGACGTGCCGCGCCTTCCCCTTCTGCCGGAACGTCCGCTCGGTGCGGGCGAGGTCGGCGGCGCCGAGGTCGGAATTGTATGTCTCGGCCGGCGGGAAGTGGGTGAACACCCGGGAGCCGTCGATGCCTTCCCAGTGGAAGCTGGAGTGGGGCATCGGGTTGGTCTCGTTCCAGGACGGCTTCTGGGTGAGGAAGTAGCGGGCGCCGGCGGCCCGGGCTATCTGCGGCAGCGCCGCCGTGTAGCCGAACGAGTCGGGCAGCCACACCTCCTCGCTCTCCACCCCGAACTCCTCGGCGAAGAAACGCTTGCCGAGCACGAACTGGCGGGCCAGCGCCTCGCCTCCGGGCATGTTGGTGTCGGACTCGACCCACATGCCGCCGACCGGGCGGATGACGCCGTCGGCGACCGCTCTGCGGACCCGTTCGAACAAGCGCGGCTGGCTGTCCTTGAGCCAGGCGTACTGCTGTGCCGAGGAGGCGGCGAACACGAACTCCGGGTGACGTTCGCTGAGATCCAGGACGTTGGCGAACGTCCGCGCCACCTTCCGCTTGGTCTCCCGGGTCGGCCACAGCCAGGCGCAGTCGATGTGGGCGTGGCCGACCGCCGACACGATCAGCGAGCTGTCCGGCGCGCGGCTAGCCAGCACCGGGGCGAGGACCTCCCGCCCGAGCGCGGCAGTCCCGGCCACGTCGTCGGGATCCATAACGTCGACCATCCGCTCCAGCGCGTGCACGATCTCCGCGCGCCGTGCACCGTGCTCCGGAAGGACGTCGACCAGGCCGTCGAGGGTAATCACGTCCTGCAGCAGGCCCCACACCTCCAGGTCGCGCAGGGCGACCGAGAGATCGGTGAGCCGGTAGAGCGGATCGTCGCCGACGGTCGCCTTGTCGCCCATCGCCGTGGGCTCGTACTCGTACGGCACCTGGACGATCGGATTCGCGGCCGCCTCGATCAGTAGCCGGAACGGGCCGGGATCGGGCAGCGGAACCCAGGCGTTGTACGGCTCGATCGCCTTGACTATCTCCCCGTCCGGTCGGTAGACGAGCGCCTCGGCCTGGAAACCCGGCTGATCACCGGTGAAGCCCAGGTCGACGACGAGCTCGGTCTGGTCCCCGGCCCAATCCTCGGGTACCTCGCCGGAGACATCGAACCAGGTCGTGTCCCAGGGCCGTCCCCATGACCGGCCGAGTGCGAACGGCTCGAACGGCTTCGTCACGGCGTCGGCGAACGGCACGGGCTCACCGCCGACCGTCCACGCGGCGATCCGGGTCGGGCGGGTGTCGCGGTAGACGGCGGGCCGGATCCGGAACTTGGTGAACCGCCGAACCCGAAGCATCGCCAGGGCGGTGGCGTCAAGCTGCACCCGGCCATTCGGATTGTCGTCAGTCAAGAGAGCGTCTCCTCATTGCGTACTGCTGCAGAACATGGGGCTTGGGGATGCCGGGCAGGGCACAGCGGCCCGTCGCCGGCGGTGTGACGGGTAGGGGCGGACGAGGACAGGGGAGGCGGAGGAGGGGAACGGTCAGCCCTTGATGGCGCCGCCCAGGCTCGACCGCATCAGATGCCGCCGCAGGAAGATGTAGAGCACGGCCGGCGGCGCCATGTAGACGAGTGCGCTCGCGGCGAGCACGCCCCAGTCGACCTGGTTGAAGGCGGTGAACGAGCGGAACAGGCCGATCGAGAGCGGATAGAGGTCCGGCGACTGCAGCAGCACCAGGGGGGTGAGGAAGTCGCCCCACACGGCCATGAACGTCAGCATCGCCGCGGCGCCGAGACCGGGGCCGACCAGTGGAAGGATGATCCGGCGGATCGCACCGAACCGCGTGGTTCCGTCGAGCCAGGCGGCCTCCTCCAGCTCATACGGGACGCCGTCGATGGTCCCCTTCAGCAGCCACAAGGTGATCGGCAGGGCGGCCGCGGCTTCGACCAGGATCAGGCCGAGATAGCTGTCGTCCAGCTGCATCTTGACCATCAGCAGGTACAGGGCCACGATCGTCGCCGGCGGCGGGATCACTCGGATCAGCAGGATTGCGTACATGAAGGCCGTGCGCCCGCGGAACCGGTAGCGGGACAGCGCATAGGCGCCGAAGACGCCGCAGGCCAGGTTGAGCGCGGTCGCCGCGAACGACACGATGAAGCTGTTCAGGAACAGCCGCGGCGTGTCGCCGTCGGTGAAGAACCGGACGAAGTTGTCCAGGGTGAACGCCGGCACCCTGACCGTAGGGCCGCCGTTGGCGTCCAGCGCCGTGAACACGACCCACGCGAACGGCACGATGCAGAACAGGGCCAGCAGCACCAAAAGGCCGTACTGCAGCGCTCGTTGGACGATCTGCCACGTCGGCTTGCGACGGGGCGGTCGGACGGGGCCGGCGGACACTTGGGGCCGGGCGGTAGTCGTGGCTGTCATCAGACCTCCACCTTGGCCAGCCGGGCGTATGTCGCGCCCAGGATCGTCAGCAGGACGAGAAGGATGACGGAAGCGGCGCTGCCCAGGCCGATCTGGGAGTACTGGAAGGCGTGCTGGAAGATGTAGATGGACGTCAGCTCCGTCCCCTGTCCGGGGCCGCCCTGGGTCAGGAAGTAGACCAGGCCGAAGACGCCGACCGTCGTGATGGTGGTGAGCAGCAGATAGAGGAACACCGGGCCGCGGATCAGCGGCAGCGTGATGTGCCGGAAGATCTGCAGTGCGCTCGCACCGTCCATGCGCGCCGATTCGATCAGCGAGTCGGGGACGTCCTCCAGCGCGGCCTGGAACATGATCATGGCGAACGCGATGCCGCGCCAGACATTGATGATGATCACCGACGCCATCGGATGGTCCTGCAGCGGAGCCGCCGCCCCGGAGCCGAACACGGCGAGCAGCCGGTTGAAGGTGCCGCCCTCATCGGAGGACAGCACGCTCGCCCAGGTCAGCGATGCGACGACCTCGGGCACCACCATCGGCAGGAGTATCAGCGTCCCGAAGGCGCCCTTGCCGCGCAGCCACTTCTGGCGCAGCAGCAGGGCGGCGAGCATGCCGAGCACCGTCTGCCCGATGATCGCCGACCAGAACACGAACTCGCCCGTGCGGCCCAGCGAGGCGCGGAAGTCCTCGGAGCCGAGCAGGTTCCGGAAGTTCTCCAGGCCGACGAACTGCGGGTCGCGCGCGGCGAAGCCGGTCAACTGCGTGTTGGTGAGGCCGAGATAGACGCTGTAGCAGGCAGGGGCGATCACGAAGACCGCTATCAGGACGACCGACGGACCGAGCAGCAGGGGCAGCACGCCGCGCTCCCGCCAGCGCCGGCCCGGCGGGCCAGACGATGCCTTGGCCCGCAGCGGACCCGTGCGGCCGGGCAGGACCTTGGTCCGCCGCGGAATCGGGCTGTCGGGCAGGGCCTTGGCGGTGGTCACTCCGCCACCCGATTCCCGCCGAGCAGTTCCTTGGCCTCTTTCGCGAAGTCCGCGGCGGCCTGGTCGCCGTTCGCCTTGCCGGACAGCACCTCCGCCGTCGCGCCCTGCACCGCCTGCGACACCTGGTCCGCGCCGTCCCCCTGCGGCGGCAGGATGCTGGTCTTCAGCTTGCGCTCGGCCTCGAGCAGCGACGGCTCGTCCTTGTACGGGGCGATACCGGAGAGGTCCTTGCGCGGCGCGACCGCCCCCACCGCGGCCAGCTGCTCGGCCAGCGCCTTCCCGGTGCTCAGCCACTTCGCCAGTTCGACGGCGGCATCAGGGCTCTTGGAGTGGGCGTTGACGGTGTAGCCGAAGCCGCCGGCGTTGACCGAGTACGGCTTGGTGCCCGGCACCAGGGCCGGGTAGTCCCAGGTGCCGACCTTGTCGCGGACGTCCTTGATCGGCGCCGCGCCTTCGGGGCCCCAGTCGTACTTCCATCCCCAGCTGCCCTGGGCGGCGACCGGCAGCTTGCCCTCGGGGAACTTCTTGTACTTCGTCGGCTCCCAGGGGTTCGGGTTCTGCAGGTCCCGGACCGGCAGCAGGCCGTCCTTGACCAGCTTGTCGTAGAGGCCGAAGGTGGCCGACAGGCCCGTGCTCTCGAGCTTCCACTTCGCCGACTTGGCGTCATAGAAGGTGCTGCCGGTGCCAGCCATGATGGGCAGGAAGCCCTCGGCCCACGTTCCGCCGCCCCAGGCAGTTCCGGCAGGTATGACGATCGGGGCCTCACCGGTCTTGTCCTTGACCTGCTTCAGCCTGTCGATCAGCTCGTCCCACGTGCGCGGCTGCGAGGTGTCGACGCCCAGCCGCTTCAGCACGTCCTTCCGGTAGAACAGGCTCTGTACGCTCGCCTCGTGGGGGATGGAGTAGAAGCTGCCGTCGGGCTGGCGCGCGCCGTCCTTCGCGGACTCGTAGTACTGATCCCAGCCGTTCCACTTGTCCAGGTAGTCGTCGAGCTTCAGCAGATAGCCGGCGCCGGCCAGGCCGGTCACGTTGGTGCCGCCCATGTCGATGACGTCCGGCGCGGTGCCGGAGTGGAGCTGCTGCGTGATCTTGGTCTTGAACTGCTCGTCGGTCAGGGGGTCAGCGACCAGCTCGACCTTGACCTCCCGACCCTGCTTGGCCATCGCCTTCTCGAACTCCGGGAGGAGGCCCTTCACCACATCGGCGCGGGCCTTCTGGAACTCCAGCAGCTTGATGGTCGTCGGGCCGTCCTCACCGTTGCCCCCGCCCGAGCTCGAGCAGGCCGTGAGGCCTCCTGTCAGCAATATCCCGGCCGTGGCAGCGGCAAAAACACGATTGCGGCTCATCGCGTCACCTCTCCAGAGGGTGGTTCGACTTCATGCTTTTATCAAATGGATCGGGTAAAGTTTGGCGATCGTAAGCAGGAGATTCGTAACCCGTCAAGGAGTGTTGACCAGGAAGCAAGCGGCGTGTACTTCGTCGGCCCTGAGTCGCCCAGACTGCAAAACGATCATCGATCGGTTTGATTAAGTACAGCGAGACCGGCGACGATCGTGCTGGTCTTCGACAGACGCAAGGAGATGTGCATGCGACGAGGTAGCAACCAGTTGCGGGTGGCTGACTTCAACCAGGCGGTGGTGCTGGAGCTGGTCCGCCGGTCGCGTGGAGTCAGCCGGGCCGACCTGCAGCGCGAGTCCGGCCTGAGCTCGCAGACCATCTCCAACATCACCCGGCGGCTGATAGACGATCAGCTGATCTGCGAGAGCACGCCAAATGGCAGCGCTCGCGGCCGCCCGAGCATTCCGCTGGTCACCGAGCCGGACGGGGCGTACTCGGTCGGCGTGCACATCGACCCGGCCTGGCTGACCATCGTGCTCCTCGATCTCGCCGGCGAGGTGCGGCTGGGACGGCAGGAACATACGCCGCAGGCCACGAACCCGTCGGAGGTGACCGCCTTCATCGCCGACGCCGTCGACGGTCTGATCACCGAGGCCGACATCGACCGGGCCCGGGTGCTCGGGCTGGGCATCGCGGCGCCGGGGCCGCTCGACATCGAGGCCGGGCTGCTCCTCGACCCGCCTCAACTGCCCAACTGGCGCAACGTCCAGCTGCGCGCGGACCTGCACGAGGCGACCGGTCTGCCGGTCCTGCTCGACAAGGACGTCACCGCTGCCGCCACGGCGGAGCTGCGCTCCTCCACGGAGGCGTCGAACTCGTTCGTCTTCCTCTACCTGGGATCCGGCGTGGGCGCCTCGGTCGTGCTGGACAACCAGGTCATCCGCGGCACGACGAACAACGTCGGCGAGATCGGCGACCTGGTCGTCGACCCCGACGCCGAAGAGCTGGAGTGGAGCGGCCGCCGCGGGGGTCTGGCTGCCGCGTGCGTGCCGGAGGCGCTCGTACTCCAGGCCGCCCGGGTGGGCCTGATGCAGCTGCCGAACCTGAACGACTACATCGCGGTCGACGACGCCTGCTCCGCGCTGTGCGCCCGTGCCTCCGCGGGCGACGCCGTCGCCACCCGCATCCTCGAACACGCCGCGCGCCGGGTCGCCGTCGGCCTCGGGGTGCTGGTGAACCTGCTGGACGTGCCGCGGGTGGTGCTGGGCGGCCCGCTGTGGGACCGGCTCAGCTCGGTGTTCCTCCCCGTCATCCCCGACCTCGTCGCCCGCGAGCTGGTGGCGGCGCGTGAGAAGGTCCTGGTGCAGGGCTCGGCCGTGGGCGAGCAAGTGGTGGCCCAGGGCGCCGCGGAACTGGTCATGGACCATTTCCTCGCCCCCCACGCATCGGCACTGATGGTGGGCTGAGGCCCATGGCAGCGGGTAGGGAGTCAGGACCCGGCCGGCCCGGCTCCTCGCCCAGCCGCACCCCCCGACGCCGCAAGGCCGTCGACATCCCGCCCGACGACCCGGAGGTGGTCGCGCCGCGCGCCGGAGTTGACGCGCACTCAACACGGCTGTGGAATACGCCCCGCGGATGACCTGAAGTTCTGCGCGGAATCCGGAGCAGCGGCGTCGGCGGGGCGCGACACGCACCCCGTCTCGGCAAGAAATGGTCTGAGAGGGCGTTAAGTCCGTTTCTGATAGCGGCCGCGTCCCGGTTGTTCGAGGAGTCCCTGGCGGACGAGTCGTCCCAGGCGGGAGCGGGTGACGTTGATCGAGGGCTCGTCGGTGGGCAGGCCGAGGTGCTCGTGCAGATCGCGGACGCGGAACACCTTCCCGGGGTGCTCGTTGAACGCGGTCACGATGCGCTGGTAGACGGTGGCACTGGCGGTCTCCGCGGGGGCCGTTGCGTGGTCGGGAGGGGTGAGGCCGTCGATGACCTTGCGGGTGGCGGCGAGCTCGGCCAGGCGGGCCTCGGTCTCGGCGAGGTCGGTGGTGAGCCGCTCGATCTGCTCGCGCAGGTTGTCGGCGCGGGCTGCGGTCTCATCGTGTTCGGTCTGCAGCAGCCGCAGGAGTTCGCAGACGTTCACGCGGCCAGCTCCACGTCGTCCCGCCAGGTGGGGCGGGGGTGGTGAGGCGGCGGAGCATGCCGGCGGTGGAGGCCCAGTAGACGCGGGAGGCCGCGTTGTCGGGCCGGTGGTCGTAGTCGCGGGCGAGGCGCCGCTGCAGCATGAGGGTGCCGTTGACCTGCTCGACCACCCACCGCTTCGGTTGCGGGACGAAGCCTTTGCCCTCGTCGTCGGGGTTGCGTCGGACCACCTCGACGGTGATGTCCTTCACTGCCCCGTGGATGATCACGGCGTCCTTGAAGCCCTGGTCGACCAGGACCTTCTCCAGGCGCATCCCGCACCGCTCGGCCGCCTGGTCCAGCAGGGCGATGCCGGCCTCGTTGTCGTGCGCGCTCGCGGCCAGGACCACCACACCGATGATCAGGCCCAGCACGTCGACGGCGAGTCCCCGCTTCCTGCCGGGCGTCTTCTTGTTCGCGTCCAGTCCCGTCGTCTCCTTCGGCACCCCGGCCGCCACGCGGACGGACTGGGTGTCGATGATCACCAGGGACGGGTCCTCTAATCGTCTGGCCCGCTCCCGCACCTGGCAGCGCAGGATCTCCTGGATCCGCTGGTCGAGGCCGTCCTGGCGCCACAGGGTGAAGTAGTAGAACACCGCCGACCAGGCCGGGAAGTCGTGTGGCAGGAGCCGCCACTGACAGCCCGTCCGATTCTGGTAGAGCAGCGCGTTCACGACCTCGCGCAGGTCGCAGGAGCCCGGGTCCCCGGTCGCCGACCGCGCCACCCGCTCCTGCTTCCACGCGGTGACCAGCGGCTCGATCAACGCCCACTGCTCGTCGGACAAGTCGGTTGAGTACGGCATCGGTTCCATGCCTGCGACTCCATCATGCACACGACATGACACGAGGACGGAACCGTCCCATCACCCACGAACGGGCGACACCACATCATCAGGAACGGGACTTAACGCCCTCTTAGAGACGGTTCTGCGGGATGTCCCGATTCAGCTCACGTATCCGTGGGTCTATCGGCCTCCCAAGCCCACAACGGGATGCGACGTATGCGGGCCCCTGGCACGCCAGATTGCGGACGCCGACGACCCGAACAACCTGAACTACGACCCGTCGAAGGCGTCGGATCTCCGCGTACAGATGGCGCGGCATCAGGCGGGGGAGGCGTCGTCATGAGTGACCGGCCGTACCCGACGATCAAATCCGGGGACGAACTCCTCGACCTCCCCGCCGTGACGTATCTCGAAGTCGCCGGCCGCCTCGGCCAGATACGGCTAGAGGACGATGACGATCCCGTCGAGGTGGCCCGAGAGCTCATGCAGCGCGCCCCGTGGGAGAACCGGTTCCGGATCGTCAGAATCCAGCGGTTCAGCCTGCCGACGGACCCCGGATGGACGCAAGCAGGGGCGGCCGTCGGCCCGCAATGCGGCGCCATGGACTCGTTGACGGACGGCGTCGTCCGCTGCGAACTGGAGGCGCACGGCGACGGCATCGACCACGCCGGCAGGATCCTGCGCGACGGCAGGGCGGCAGGCGTCCACTACTGGCGTAGCAAGCCCGCCCACACCCCCTAGACCCGCGCGTCAGGCGCTTCGGCGTCCGGCCCGCGGAGGGCGCGGCGGGGGTGTGGGTGCCGGTGAGGTCGGCCGACTCCACCCCCGCTAGCGTCCGAAGTACCGCCCGACGGCAGCCCGTTCGGGGAACTCGTACTGCATGGCATGCATCTCGCGCATCCCTTTCTCAGGCGGGGTAGTCGGTCACGTGCGCGTGCCACTCGGTCGTCGTGCCGTCCTCGGCGGCCTCCACGGCCGCGAGGTGGGTCATGAAGGTGCGGGGCGCGGCGCCGTGCCAGTGCCACTCGCCCGGTTCGATCCACACCGTGTGGCCCGCGCGGATCGCCTCCACCTCGCTGCCCTTGCGCTGCACCAGCCCCTCGCCCTCCAGCACGTGCAGCACCTGGCCGTGCGGGTGCCGGTGCCAGGCCGTGTGGGTGCCCGGAGCGAAGTGGACGTTGAACATGCGCAGGCGCGAGGGAGCGGCCGGGGTGGCTATCTCGTCCAGCCAGACCGTGCCGGTGAAGTTCTTTGCCGGACCCTGCTGTGTCTCGGGACGCCGTCTGGTGATGTGCACCGACTCAGTTCTCCTGTCCGGTCGTTCGGGGCGCGAGCAGGGAGAGCAGCCCGCGGACACCGGCGTCGAAGGCGGCGGGGGAGCCGGAGGCGCGGGCGAGGACGTAGCCGCCCTGCACGGTGGCGAGGACGGCCGCGCCGATCTCCTCGCCGTCCAGCTCCGGCGCGAACTGTCCCTGGCGCTTGCCCTCTTCGACGAGTTCGGCGATCCGCGCGCGGATGGCGGCGATCGTCTCGTCGACCGGTGCCCGCAGCTCCTCGCTGGCGATCACGTCGGGGTCCATGGTCAGCCGGCCGACCGGGCAACCGCGCAGGACGTCACGCTCGCGCAGCAGATAGGCCTCGATGCGCTCGTACGGCGTGCCCGGACCGCTGAGGGTCCCCTCAGCGGTGGCGCGCAGCTCCTCCGCCGTTCGCCGGATCGCCGCCAGGGCGAGGTCCGGCTTGCCCTTGAAGTGGTGGTACATGCTGCCCTGGCCGGCACCCGCGTGCTCCAGGATCGCCTTGGGGCTCGTGCCCACGTACCCGCGCTCCCACAGCAGCTCACGGGTGGACTCGATCAGTCGTTCCGAGGTGCTCATACAACTACTGTACATACTAGTAGTTACAATCTGCCAGTCCCCGGGGAGTCCCGGGGGAGCAGTTCGCCGCCCACGCCGTACTCCCCGCGAGGTACCCGCACTGCCGCCGGCCGCACGACGACCCGGACCCCGTCCGAGAGGGAGTCTCGTGGCATCCCCGAAGACGGGGACCACGGAACCGACGAGGGAGATGACCCGAGATGCAGACCCTGGCCGACTGGGGCGGCGGCGGACCCGGCCCCTGGATCCTGTTCTTCCCGCTGATCTGGGCGGCCGTCGTGATCGGCGCCGTCACCTTCCTGCGCCGCACCGGATGGCGCGGCCACGGCGGCCCCTGGCGGCCCATGGACGGCTCACGCCCGGCGGGCGACTCGCCGCTCGCGGTCCTCGGCCGCCGCTTCGCCTCCGGCGAGATCGACGAGGACGAGTACTGGCGCCGCCTGTCCGTGCTGGAGGAGCAGTTCGGCCGTGCGGGCAAGGGAGGTCCGGCATGACCACGACCGCACTGCGGGCCGCGGCCCGCGTGGTGGACGCGGTGAAGGTGTACGGCGGTGGCGACACCGCCGTACGCGCCCTGGACGGCGTCGACGTCTCCTTTCCCGCCGGGCGCTTCACGGCGATCATGGGCCCCTCGGGCTCCGGCAAGTCCACCCTCATGCACTGCGCGGCCGGCCTCGACACGCTCACCTCCGGCGCCGCCTACATCGGGGACACCGAACTCGGCACGCTGGACGACCGGCGCCTGACCCTGCTGCGCCGGGACCGGGTCGGCTTCGTCTTCCAGGCGTTCAACCTGGTGCCGACCCTGACCGTCGCGGAGAACATCACCCTGCCCCTGGACCTGGCGGGCCGGCGCGGCGACCGGGAGTGGATCGACGCGCTCGTCGACGTCGTCGGCCTGCGCGACCGGCTGCACCACCGTCCCTCGGAGCTCTCCGGCGGCCAGCAGCAACGCGTCGCCGTGGCACGGGCCTTCGCCGGGAAGCCCGACGTGGTCTTCGCCGACGAGCCGACCGGAAACCTCGACTCCCGCTCCGGAGCCGAGGTGCTCGGCCTCCTCGGCTCCGCCGTGCGGGAGATGGACCGCACGGTCGTCATGGTCACGCACGACCCGGTGGCCGCCGCGCACGCCGACGAGGTGCTCTTCCTCGCCGACGGACGGCTGGTCGACCGGATGGAGGCGCCGACCGCGGACCGGGTCCTGGACCGCATGAAGGCCTTCGAGGTGCGGTCATGAACGCGTCGCTCCGGCTCAGCCTCACGTCCTTGCGCGCGCACCGGCGCCGGTTCGCCGGCACCTTCCTCACCGTGTTCCTCGGCATCGCCTTCCTGGCCGGCACCCTCGTCATGGGCGACACGCTGCGCGCCAGCTTCGACAGCATGTTCGGGGAGGCCACCAGCGGTACGGACGCCGTCGTACGCGGCGCCGACGCCATCACCACGCCCGGCGAGGCCCAGGGCGTACGGCGACCGGTGGACACCTCGCTGGTGAAGACCGTCGAGCGGGTGCCCGGCGTGGCCGCCGCGGTCCCGAACATCCAGGGCGCCGGCCAGCTCGTCGGCTCCGACGGCACACCGGTCGGTGGCCAGGGACCGCCCACGCTGGCCGGGAACTGGATCACGGACCCCCGCCTCAACCCGTACCGGCTCGCCGAAGGCCGGGCTCCCGCGAGGCCGGGCGAGGTCGTGGTGAACCGGGGCGCCGCGAAGAAGGGCGGTCTGAAGATCGGTGACACCACGACCCTGCGCACCCCGGATCCGGTGAAGGTCACCATCGTCGGGCTCGCCACCTTCGGCGGCCAGGACGGCATGGCCCAGGTGACGTTCACCGGCATGACCCGGGCCGACGCCGAGAAGTACCTCACCGCGCGGCCCGGCCAGGCGGCGTCCATCGCGGTGCGGGCCGCGCCCGGAGTGAGTCAGAAGGACCTGGTCAGCCGGCTGACTCCGGTGCTGCCCAAGGGGGTCGAGGCCATCACCGGTCAGCAGTCGGCGCAGGAGAACACCGACATGATCTCCAGCCAGTTCCTGACCATCTTCACCACCTTCCTGCTCGTGTTCTCCGGCGTCGCCCTGCTCGTCGCCACCTTCTCCATCCACAACACGTTCGCGATCGTGGTCGCCCAACGCACCCGCGAGAACGCCCTGTTGCGTGCCCTCGGCGCGGCCCGCCGCCAGGTGACCGCCGCCGCCCTCGCCGAGGCCTGCGTCGTCGCGCTCACCGCGTCCCTCACCGGACTCGCGGGCGGCATCGGCATCGCCGCGGGCCTCCAGGCGCTGTTCCCGGCGATCGGATTCCCGTTCCCCGACGGCGACCTGGTGATCAAGACCCTGTCGATGGTGCTGCCGCTCGTCGTGGGGATCGTGGTCTGCCTGGGATCGGCGCTCCTGCCGGCCCGGCGCGCCGGACGGACGGCGCCGCTCGCCGCCCTGCGCGAGACGGCCGTCGACACCTCCGGCGCCTCCCGCGTCCGTGCGGTCAGCGGTGGTGTGCTCGGCGCGCTGGCGCTCGCCACGACCCTGACCGGCGTCCTGGTCTCCCCGTCCGTATGGCTGGCGGGACTCGGCGCGCTGCTCGCCCTGGCGGCCTTCGTGGTCCTCGGCCCGGTCGCCGCCACCACGGCCGTACGGCTGCTCGGCGGACCCCTGGACCGGCTGCGCGGGGTCACCGGCTCACTGGCCCGGCGCAACGCCCTGCGCAGCCCGAAGCGGACGGCGGCCACCGCGAGCGCGCTGATGATCGGGGTGGCCGTCGTGTCTCTGTTCACCGTCTTCGGCGCCTCGCTGAAGGCCACGATGGACCAGACGGTGGCCCGGTCGTTCGCCGGCGACCTCGCCGTCAGCAGCCCGTCCTTCGGCGCGGGCGGCAGCGGACTGAGCCCCCGGCTCGCGCCAGCGCTCCAGCGGTTGCCCCAGGTGGACACGGCCGTGGGACTCGGCCGCGGGGTCGCCGAAGTCGACGGGAAGGGAAGGGCCTTGACCGTCACCGATCCGGCCGCGCTCGCCCGCACCTTCGACCTCGGCACGGTCACCGGCTCCCTGCGGGGCCTCGGCTCCGACGGCATCGCCCTCACCCGGAAGGAGGCCGAGCGGCAGCATCTGCGCACCGGCGACACGGCCAGGCTGACCTTCACCGACGGCAAGACGCGGAACTTCACCGTCCGGGCCCTGTACGGCCAGTCGGAACTCGCCGGCGACTATGTCATCACCCGCGCCGCATGGGCTCCGCACCGCACCCAGGACGCCGACACCTTGATCGCCGTCACCTTCAGGCACGGGGTGAGCGCGGACGCGGGCAAGGCGGCGGTGAAGAAGGTCGCCGCACAGTACGGCAACCCCTCTGTGCAAACTCGCGACGAGTACGCGCAGTCCTCGGCGGGCGGCATCGACATGATGCTGACCCTCGTCTACGCGCTGCTCGCCCTCGCGGTGGTCATCGCCCTGCTCGGCATCGCCAACACGCTGACCCTCGCGCTGCACGAACGCACCCGGGAACTCGGCCTGCTGCGGGCCGTCGGCCAGACCCGCGCCCAGTTGCGCGCCATGGTCCGCTGGGAGTCGGTCCTGGTCGCCGCGTTCGGCACGGTCGGGGGCCTCGGCCTCGGCGCCTTCCTGGGCTGGGTGCTGGTGAAGGCCTCAGACGGCGCGAGCGACACCGCGTTCGCCTTCGCCCTCCCGCCCGCGCGCCTGGCGGTGGTGGCCCTGGTCGGCCTCCTCGCCGGCGCGCTGGCAGGCCTGCGCCCGGCCCGGCGGGCGGCCCGGCTGGATGTCATGCGGGCGATCGCGACGGAGTGACTGCGTCGCGTGGGCCGGGGCGCTTGTCCGCCGGGCCGGTTCGGGCCGTTGGCGACCGCGGGTGCGTGGTGGGCTGTTCGCGCGTACGCGTGGGGCCGTGCGCGACCGCGCGTGCGTGGTGGGTTGGTCGCGCGGTTCCCTGCGTCTGTTGGGCGGCTGGGGTTGTCGTGGCGAATCGCGCGGCCGGTCCGCCACCTGCCCGCAGCCGCGCACGGTCCAACCGACCCGGCCCGGCGGGCGGCCCGGCTGGACGTCCTGCGGGCGATCGCGACGGAGTGACCGCGTGGCGTGGGCCGGGCGCCCACCCATCGGGTCGAGCCGGATCGTGGGCGAACACGGGTGCGTGAAGGGCTGGTCGCGTAGTTCCCCGCGCCACTCGGGGAACTGCAGCGCCGTCGGCTGCCATGGCTCCGTCGGCCGCAACTCCCCAGGGGTGCGGGGAACTACACGACCGGCCACGACGTACCCGCACTCGCGTACGGCCCGAACCGACCCGACGGTTGGGCGCCGCCGCGAGGCCGAGCCCCCGTCACCGCCCGGTCGGCCGGGAACGGTCGACCGGGCGGGAGCCTGCGCTCGCTCAGGCGGGAGAGCGAGCCGCGCCTGCCACGGGAGCCGCCGCGACGGGAGCTTCGGCACTCAGCCCGACCCCGGCGCCGACAGGCGTCCCCGCCGGTGCCCTGGCCGCCGTGCCGACGCGGACGGGCTCCGGCGCGGGAGGCACGCCGGCGGCACGGCGCGAGGCATGCGCCGGCTGCGGCCGTACCACCGCCGGGGCGGTCAGCGTGAACCAGACGACCTTGCCGTTCTCGCCGTCCGGCCGCGCACCCCAGCTCTCGCTCACCGCCGCCACCATCGCCAGCCCCCGCCCGCAGGTCGCCAGCGGACCACCGTCCGGCAGGTCCGCGACGTCGGCCGGCACCGGAAGCCGTGGGTCGTTGTCGCGCACCGAGACCGTGAGCCGGTCCGGCGCCAGCTCCAGCTCGACCGTGCACGACTTGTCGGGCCTGGCATGCCGGTGAACGTTGCTCAGCAGCTCCGTCACACCGAGCGCGGCCCGGTCTATCAACGCGTCCATGTGCCAGTAGCGCAACTGCGCAGATACGATTCTGCGGACCTGGCCGATCCGCGACGGCAGGGCTTGGAGCTCCACCGTGCAGTGCCTGCTTGGGTGACTGATCACGGCTGCGACTCCCCGATGTAGAGGTCCGAGCGGACCGGAAGAACACGGAGAACAACGGATCCAGCAGGGTGCTTGCGTCCAAACGTCCGCCTGCTGTCGTGGCCGGCGGGCTGGTTCGCAGCGTTATCGCCGGTAAACCCAGAGTGACGTGAGACCAGCGTGACCCAGCGGATGCGGTCCCGCAACTCGCCGCGACGGACCGCTGCTCGGAGTAACACGAGCGGCCCGTCCCCAGGGCCGGCGGCCGTACGGCGTTCAGCCGCCGCGTCCGGCGGCCCGGCGCACCGCCTCGATGAACCGCCGCGCCGCGGGCGGACCCGGCTCGCCGGGGGCGGGGTCGTGCTCGCCCAGCGTCAGCAGGTACCGCTTGCCGTTGAGGTCGGCCAACGCCTTGTCGTCCGGCCCGAACCACGGCCTGGACGCGCGCACCGCCTGCACCGGGGCGCTGTCGATCTCGCTGCCGTAGCTGGTGAGCAACTCCAGCCTGCCGTCGTTGATCCGGACCTGACCGGCCCGGGTGAGCGAACGCAGCCGCTTGCCGATCCGCACGCCCGTGGCTGTGAACTCCGGCTCCGCCATCCTTCGCCGCCCCCTTGCCGTGTGCTCCCGCGATCCAGTGTGCGCTCGCGTCCGATCCAGTGTGCGCCCGCGTCCGGCGACGGCGTGCGCCTGCGTTCGGGACGATCGTCCCGTCGCGTGCAGTCTGCCCCGATGCGGCCGGGAACACCAGTACGCGCGAGGCGCCCGCGGAAGCCGCCCGGAGCACTCCCGCCAATGCGCGCCCGCATGCCTCGCACGCCCGTGCCCCAGGGTGGCTTTGGGTGGCTCAAAGATGCGTTTATGCAGGTGGGAAGCGGTGTGAAAGATGCCTATGCTCAAGCTGTCGACCGTCCGAGGCGTCGTCGGCGCCCAGCCTAAGGAGCACCGCCGTGAGCACCACCGACCAGACCCGGACCGGCGCCACCCTCGACGTCGACCGCAGCGACGCCGCCTACCGTGACTGGCTGAAAGAGGCCGTCCGCAAGGTCCAGGCCGACGCCAACCGATCGGCGGACACGCACCTGCTGCGCTTCCCCCTGCCCGAGCAGTGGGGCATCGACCTCTACCTGAAGGACGAGTCGACGCACCCGACCGGAAGCCTCAAGCACCGCCTCGCCCGCTCCCTCTTCCTCTACGGCCTCTGCAATGGCTGGATCCGCCCAGGCCGCCCGGTCATCGAGGCCTCCAGCGGCTCCACCGCCGTCTCCGAGGCCTACTTCGCCAAGCTGATCGGCGTGCCCTTCATCGCGGTCATGCCGCGCACGACCAGCGCCGAGAAGTGCCGTCTGATCGAGTTCCACGGCGGCCGCTGCCACTTCGTGGACGACTCGCGCAGGATGTACGAGGAGTCGGCCCGCCTCGCGGTGGAGACCGGCGGCCACTACATGGACCAGTTCACCTACGCCGAGCGGGCCACCGACTGGCGCGGCAACAACAACATCGCCGAATCGATCTTCCGCCAGCTGGAGTTGGAGCGCTTCCCGGAGCCGGCCTGGATCGTCGCCACCGCCGGCACCGGCGGCACCTCCGCGACCCTCGCACGCTATGTCCACTACATGCAGTACGACACCCGTATCTGCGTCGCCGACCCGGACAACTCCTGCTTCTTCGAGGGCTGGACCACCGGCGACCCGGACGTCACCTGCGACTGCGGCTCCCGGATCGAGGGCATCGGCCGGCCGCGCATGGAGCCGAGCTTCGTGCCCGGCGCGATCGACCGGATGATGAAGGTCCCGGACGCGGCCAGCGTCGCCGCCGTACGGGCCCTGGAGCGGGCCATCGGCCGCAAGGCGGGCGGCTCCACGGGCACCGGGCTGTGGAGCGCGTTGAAGATCGTCTCCGAGATGGTGGCCGAGGGCCGCCGGGGCAGTGTCGTCACCCTTCTGTGCGATCCAGGTGATCGCTACCTCGACAAGTACTACTCCGACGCCTGGCTCGCCGGGCAGGGCCTGGACATCGCGCCGTACACCGCGGCGATCGAGACCCTGCTGGCCACGGGCGTGTGGCCGGACTGAGCCGGCCCCGCCCTTTCGGCGGCCGGTACCCAACGGGCGGGTGACGGGGTTGTGAGGGTTTGGTGACGTCTCAATTGAGGTTCTGGGCAAGTCGATTGCGCTTGTTTGACTGATAAGATCATCCCACTTTTCAGTGGGCTGACGGCGTGTCATAAACGCGTACGGGGGGACAGTCTCAAAGGCACCATCGCGCTCGCACGCTTCAGGCGCGATGCGACTTGAAGAGAGTCTCATGACGTCATTGACCACGGATCCACTGCTGTGGATCTTGCTGGTGGTGCTCGTCGCTGCGGTCGTCGCAGTGATGCGGGCCCGGAGAACCAACATGGCGCTCCGAAGAACGAGAAAGGACCTGGAAGCAGGACTGGGACAGGCCCGCGGCGACATCGGGCAGCTCCACACGCACGTCGCCACGCTGACCGCACAGCATCAGCGTGACCTCGCCGACGTACGGGCGGACGCGGAGGCGTCGACCAAGGCGGTGCTGAAGTCCGCCATGGGCACGCTCCAGTCGCTCGCCGAGGAACAGCAGGTCCTCCTGGACAGCCTGCTGAGGAAGTACGGCGACACCACGGAGGTCCTGGCCGACCTGATGACGGTCGACCACACCGGCAGCCAGTTCGGCCGCCGCGCCAAGGGCATCTCCGTGCTGTGCGGCGGATGGCTGGGCCGGCGGGACGGCGCGGCGACCGTCTACGACGTCGCGCGCAGCGCCCAGGGCCGGATCAAGGACTTCAACCGGGTCAGCGTCCACTCGCAGGTCAGCGTCTCCCTCGTCGGCAAGGCGGTCGAGCCGGTCGCCGTCGTACTGGCCGAGCTGCTGGACAACGCGACGAACTACAGCGCGCCCGGAACGCCGGTCGAGGTCAACATCCAGACCGTGCCGACCGGTGTCTGCTTCATCGTGGACGACGCCGGACTGGGCATGGACCAGGAGACCAAGGACCGGGCGGCAGCCCTGCTCTCCGTCGACGGTCCCGTCGACATCACCGGTCTCGGCGATCCGCCGCGGTTCGGCTTCGCCGTGTGCGGCATGCTCGCCGCCCGCTACGGCTTCGCCGTCTCCGTCGGTTCCGTGTCCCCCTACGGCGGAGTGCGTGCAGTGATTCGTGTGCCCGAAAGTCTCCTCTCGGCCGACACTCCTTCCCCGGCGGCCGACGCCGAGGACGCCGCGGAACCGGAGGCCGCCCCGCAACGGCTGGCGCCCGTCCCGGTCGTGGGACCCTCGCACGTGGTGGGAACGACCTCGGGAGGTCTGCCCAAACGCCGGCGGCGCAGCGGCCCCGTCACGGTGGTCCCGGCCCTCGACACCGACGGCCAGGAGGAGACTCCCGAGCCGGTCAGCGAGGTGACGGCCTCGCGGCTCGGGGCGTTCGCGCGCGGAACTCAGCTCGGGCGGACCACGAACTCCACGGAAGGACCTGACAACCAGTGAAGATCGACCTGTCCTGGGTGCTGAACGACGTGCTCGAGGTACGCGGAGCCCGGCACGCGATCCTCGTCTCGGGAGACGGCCTGCTGCTGCAGCGCTCGGACGACATCGCGCGCGACGATGCCGAGACGAACGCCGCCGCGATGAGTTCGATGCAGTCGCTGAGCCGCGCCGTCGCGGGGTTCGTGGGAGCGGGCCACGGAATCTGGAAGCAGACGCTGCTGGAGTACGACGGCGGCTGGATCTTCCTGATCGCCGCCGGCCAGGGCTCGTACCTCGCCGTCTCGGCCGCGCTGGACGTGGACATGGAGGCCATGTCCTTCCGGATGCAGAAGACGGTGGCCGCCCTGAGCAACGCGATGAGTGTGGCCCCGCGCTCGGAGAACGGTGCCGGGGTATGACCACGCCCGGCGAGGAGGCCTCCGTCACCAGCCAGTTCGTCCGCTCCTACGTCATCACCGGCGGCCGGAGCCTGCCGGCCGCGGACGACCTGGCGCTGCACACCCTGGTCACCCTGGCTCCCGAGCGGACCCCTCCGCTGGGGGCCAGCCCCGAGGTGATGGCGATCTGGCGGCTGTGCGCTGGCGGTTACCTGTCGGTCGCCGAGGTCGCGGGCCATGTGGGACTGCCGGTGGGGGTGGCCCGGCTGCTGCTGACCGATTTATTCGAGCAGGGCCACCTCCTGCGCCGCGCCGAGCCGCCCCGGGCTCAGAACGTTGACAGAGCGACCCTCGAGAAGGTTCTGAATGGACTCCAATCCCTCATCGGCTGAGACGGCCCCTGGATCCATCTACGTCTCCAGCGCGGTGACCAACGCTGCCAAGATCCTGGTCGTCGGGCATTTCGCCGTGGGCAAGACGACCTTCATCGGCTCGCTGTCGGAGATCACCCCGCTGCGCACCGAGGAGAAGATGACGCAGGCGTCCCTGCACGTGGACGACCTCAGGGGCGTGGCGGACAAGACCACCACCACCGTGGCCCTGGACTTCGGCCGTCTGACGCTCAGCGACGACCTCGTGCTGTACCTGTTCGGAACTCCGGGACAGCAGCGCTTCATGCAGCTGTGGGAAGACATGGCCCGCGGCGCGCTCGGCGCACTGCTCCTGGTCGACCCGGCCCGGCTGGAGGAAACCTTCCCGGTCATCGACCTCGTCGAGCGGTACGGCCTCGAGTACGCCATCGCGGTCAACGGCTTCGACCCGGGCACCGTCTACGAGGAGTCGGAGGTACGCGAGGCCCTCGACCTGCTCCCGGACACCCCCGTCGTCTACTGCGACGCCCGCGACCGGCACTCCTCCGCCCACGCGCTGATCGCGCTCGTCCGTCACCTGCTCACCCGAGCCGCCTGACCCGCCCATCCGCCCGGACCGTCACCCCCCGGACCACCGGCCCGGAGCCAGCAGAAGGAACCCCATGGACCGCCAGTCAGCCCAAGCCCCCGCCGGCGCCAGATGCCCCATGCACGACGCCGCGTTCGCCGCCGACCCCCACCAGGTCTACGACCGGTTGCGCGCGCACGGTCCGGCCGGACCGGTCGAACTCGCCCCCGGCATCGACGCCACCCTCGTCGTCGGGCACGAGACGGCCCTGCGCGTGCTGCAGAACACCACGCTGTTCGCCCGGGACGCCCGCCGCTGGCAGGCCCTGGGCGAAGGGCGGATCCCGCTGGACCACCCGGTGCTGCCGATGATGGCGTACCGGCCCAACTGCCTGTTCACCGACGGCGCCGTGCACCTCAGGCTGCGCAAGGCCGTCACGGACAGCCTGGCCCGGCTCAACATCACCCGGATCCGGCGCGACGTCGAGCCCATCGCCGACTACCTCATCGACCAGTTCAGCGAGCGCGGTCGTGCCGACCTCCTCAACGACTACGCCAAACTGCTGCCGCTGCTGCTGTTCAACAAGCTGTTCGGCTGCCCGGCGGACATCGGTGACACCCTCACCAGCGCCATGTCGGCGATCTTCGACGGCAAGGACGCCCTGCGCGCCAACGAGGAGCTCACCGCCTGCCTCATGCAGCTGATCGCCCTCAAGCGCCGGCAGCCCGGCGACGACGTCACCTCGTGGCTGATCCAGCACCCCGCGGGGCTGACCGACGAGGAGCTCAAGGACCAGCTGGTCATGCTGATGGGCGCCGGCGTGGAACCCGAGCGCAACCTGATCGGCAACGCCCTGATCCTGCTGCTGTCGCCCGACACCAGCGGACGCGGCTCGGGGCTGCTGATCGAGGAGGCGATCGATCACGTGCTGTGGAACCAGACGCCGATCGCCAACTACGCCACCCACTACCCCGTCCAGGACGTGGACCTCGGGGGCGTGGTGGCCGAGGCGGGCACGCCGGTCGTCATCAGCTTCGCCGCCGCCAACACCGACCCCGCGCTCGACGAGGCCCGCCGCAGGCACAGCAAGGGCGCCCACCTGGCCTGGGGAGCCGGTCCGCACGCGTGCCCGGCCAAGGATCCGGCGCAGGTGATCGCCGTCACCGCGATCGAGAAGCTGCTCAACGCCCTGCCCGACCTGACGCTGGCCGTCCCCGAGAAGGACCTCCAGTGGCGGCCGGGCCCGTTCCACCGGGCGCTGGTCGCGCTGCCCGTGGCCTTCAGCCCGACGCCGGCCACCCATATCGCCTCCGCGCTGCAGGGCCGGACCGTCCCCGCCGCGGGGGAGCAGCCGCTGCCCACGGCCGCCCCGGTCGCCGCCGCCCGTCAGGAGCCGGCCAGGAAGAAGGGCTTCTGGAGCACCTTCCTGGACATCTTCCGGGTGTGATGCCCGAGATGTGGTCGTCGAATGTGTGGCATGTGACGGGAGCAACACTGTCAGGCGCATGACGAGGGAGAGGGGAAGGGTAGGTTCCGGCGGTAACGGTAGCGCCCAGCCACAAAGGAGCTTCGCGTGACCGCCGTTGGCGTCATACGCGGTACCACCCCCGACCGCCGAGCCGTCATCCCCCTCCTTCGCCGTCTGCGTTCCGCCGAAGGACAAGCCAACCCCCTCCCCGTCTGGGAGGAACTGCGCGCACTGGGCGAAGTGGTCCCCGCTCCCTGGGGCGGGTACTTCGTGACCGGATTCGATGCCTGCAACCAGATCCTGCGCGGCAGGGACTGGCTCGTGCCGGACTTCGCCTGGCAGCAACGCCGGCCGGACATGGCACGCTGGCAGGATCCGGCAACGCGGGAAATGACACGGACGCTGTCCCGCCTCAACCCGCCCGAGCACACCCTCCGTCGCCGCGCCCTGGGCAACCTCTTCGACCGCGGCACCCTCGAGGCCATGCGGCCCCGGATCACCGCCCACGTCGGCGAGCTCCTGGACCGTCTCGATCTTCAGCTGCGCGTCCACGGCGAGGCCGACTTCGTCACCACGGTCGGCGACCAGCTGCCCGTCCACACCGTCGGCCACTGGCTCGCCATCCCGGCCGAGCACTACCCGCACATCCTGGACTTCACCCACCGGCAGGTCCACGCCCAGGAACTGATCCCCACCAAGAGCGAACTGGCCGTCTCGGCCCAGGCCACCCTCGAGATGCGGGCCTTCTTCACCGGCCTCGTCGCCGACCGGCGCGCCCACCCCGGCGACGACGTCCTCAGCGGCTGGATCCGCTACTGGGACGCCCAGTACCCCGACGACCGCGCGGCGGCCGACCAGATGCTGTACGACCTGACGATGTTCCTCACCATCGCCTCCCTGGAGACCACCGCGACCCTGCTGACCAACGCCGTGTGGTTCCTCACCCAGGCCCCCGCCCGGGCCGACTGGCTGCGCAGGCACCCCGAGCGCATCGACGACGCGATCGAGGAAGCCCTGCGCTACGACCCGCCGATCCACCTCAACTCGCGCTTCGCCGCCGACGACACCGTCCTGGCCGGCGTCCCCATCGCCAAGGACACCACCGTGCACGTCCTGTACGGCGCCGCCAACCACGACCCGCGCCGCAACCCGGACCCCCACCTCTTCGACATCCGCCGCAAGGGCGCCCACCTCACCTTCGGCGGCGGCGTTCACTACTGCCTCGGCTCGGGCCTGGCCCGCCTGGAGGCCCGCCTCCTGCTCACCCACCTTCTGGAACGATTCCCCACCCTGCGGCCGGCCGCGAGCCCGACCTACGCGAACCGGATGGTCTTCCGGCGCATCACCTCCCTGAAAGTGACGACATGACCGCCCTCCCCCTCACGACTCTCCCGGCAGGCGCCGTACGGCGCACCCTGCGGACCCACCGGGAGGGTCCCGTCCTCACCGTCGAGCTGAACACCCCCGAGCAGGGCAACACCGTCACCGACGCCCTGCTGGACGACCTCCTGGCGGTCCTCCAGAACCAGGACCCGGCGGTCCGGGTGCTCGTGCTCACCGGGAGCGGCGACGACTTCTGCCTCGGCGGGGACCGCGGTGAGTCCGCCCGGCATCTCGACCACGACCCCACGGGCGGCGGCATCCGCATGTCGGGGATCAAGGCACGGCGCGTCTGCGAGGCCCTGACCTCGAACCCGGCCGTCACCATCGCGCGCGTCCACGGAAAGGCCATCGGGGCGGGCTTCGCCCTCGCGCTGGCCTGCGATCTGCGGGTCGGATCCGAGGACGCGACCTTCCGGCTGCCAGAACTCGCACTCGGACTGCCCACCGCGTGGGGCGGCCTCCTGCCCCGTCTCATCAACGAGGTCGGCGCCGCCCGCGTCCGCGAGATCGTCCTCACCGGCCGGGCCGTCACCGCGGCGGAAGCCCAGTCCCTGTCCATCCTGCAGAAGGTCGTCCCCGCTCACGAGCTGGACAAGGCCGTCGCCGACTGGGCGCGGCCCATCGTCCGCCGCCCCCAGGCGGCACTGCGCGTCACCAAGACCCTGCTCAACTCGCTGTCCGCGGCCTCGCGCCTGGCCGACGTCTCCGCACTGGACGCGGAACTGATGGCCGCGGTCGTGGCCGAATCGCAGCTCTCCCGCGGCGCCGGCTGATCAGCGGCCCGCCAGGCGCCGGTCCAGGGACGTCACCGCGTCGCGGAAGGCGTGCCCGAGGCCCGGCCGGGCCAGCCCGAGGACGAACCGCAACGGCGCCGGCCCGTCGGCGGCGAAGGTCCACTGCACCCGGGTGCCCGTGCCCCGAGGAGTCAGGCGCCACTCCTCGACCAGGGCGCGGACGCCCGGTGCGTTGGTGGTGTCGACGCGGTAGGCGTACACCTCGGGCGCCTTCGCCACCAGGACCGTCTCCTCGAACCGCGTCCCGCCCCTGAGCCGGATCTCACGCCCGGCGCCGCCGTCGGTGGGCCAGGCGAACCGCACCGCCGAGAACCACTGCATCCAGCCGGGCACATCCTCCGCGAGCGCGCGGAAGACCTGCTCGGGGGACGCGGAGACCTCCCGCGCGAAGACCAGACGCACGGGCGCGGCCCCGACGAAGTCGAGATCCACCGGGCGCAGACGACGAGCCATGGACGTAACCCCCTTGTGCCAGTCCCGCAGGGCGGGCGACCGGGCGGCCACCATAGCTGACAGTCCCTCAGATGTCTGCGTCGTCTTCCCCGGGCTCGCCCGCCACCATCACCCGCAGGTGCTCGGAGATCTCCGCGCGTGCCTCGGCGGGCAGGCCCGCATCGGTCACCAGCGTGTCCACCTGATCCAGCGCGGCGAAGGAACTCAGGCCCACCGTGCCCCACTTGGTGTGGTCGGCGACCACCACGACCCGGCGTGCGGAGTGCACCAGCCGCCGGTTCGTCTCCGCCTCGGCGAGGTTCGGCGTGGACAGACCCGCCTCCACCGATATGCCGTGCACACCGAGGAACAGCAGATCGAAGTGGAGGGCGGCGATCGCCTGGTCGGCCACGGGTCCCACCAGCGAGTCGGACGGGGTGCGCACACCGCCGGTCAGCACCACCGTGGCCGCGCCCTGCCGCTGGCTGCCCGAGGTGCGCTGTGCCGCGTGGAAGACGTCCGCGACCCGCACCGAGTTCGTCACCACGGTCAGGTCGGGCACCTCCAGCAGCTGCTGGGCGAGCGCGTACGTCGTCGTACCGCCGGACAGGGCGATCGCCGTGCCCGGGGTGACCAGCTTGGCGGCGGCGCGGGCGATGTCCTCCTTGGCGGTCAGCTCCAGACCCGACTTCGCCTCGAAGCCGGGCTCGTGCGTGCTGGCCTCGACCACCGGCACCGCGCCGCCGTGCACCTTCTCCAGCACGCCCTGGCGGGCGAGGGCGTCCAGGTCACGGCGTACGGTCATGTCAGACACGCCGAGCTTGCGGGTCAGTTCGTTGACCCGCACACCGCCCCGGCGCCGGACCTCGTCCAGGATCAGGGCGCGGCGCTGCTCCGCGAGGAGGTTCTGATTCTCACTCACGTACGCTCCGGTCCTTTCGCCGCCATCTCCGTCCGACACCCGGCGCACCGGCCCCGACCAGGAGATTCCGTCCGGCCGGAGTAGCGCGGGCGTCCCATCTTTTCACGGGTCGGCACCGGTTGCGCCACCACCTGTCACGATGTGCGCATGCCACGTGCGCCCCGGCCGCCCCGGCCGGCGTCACCCGGATCGGGGAGATTCCGGGACGAGAGGTGTACGACACCCCCGGAGCGGAGATCCTGAGCCCGCATCGACACAGTCCTTCGGGCGCGCCACGGGGGTGCCACCACGGTGGACCGCGCACAGGAACGCCGCGGCGGGCGGCGGACGGACGCCGAGCTGGAGTTGCTGGTGCACGGGGTGGGCGGGGCCACTCCGGAGAAGATGCTCGGCGACCCTCGTACCGTCCGGGTCACGGGCGACGACACGGCCGCCGTCTTCCGGCGCGCCGAGGACGCCGAGAAGGCCGCGGACTCCGAGGGCCGGAAAGAAGCCCGGGAGGGGCCGGTCCAGGAGGCGTATGTCTGGTGCAACCTCACCTCCGGCGACAGCAGCCGCGCCCTGTGGCTGTTGCTGCTGCCCTTCATGGTGGACAACCTCGCCCACTGGATGCGCCCCGCCGCGCCCGGCCGGCACCGCACGGTCCGCCTGTACGGCCTCCTCGTCCGGCTGGCCGCCCTCACCCTGACCGTGCTGCTGGTGGCCGCCGCCTGCGAGGTGGCCTTGGATCTGGTGGCCTGGCAGTGCGCCGGTGTCCGGTCCTGCGCCCACCGCAACTCCTGGCTGGCCTTCCTCGCGCCCCCGGCGTCCACGGGCCCCGGCGGGCACGGCACCTGGTGGAGCCTGCCGGGCCGCCGGCTCGCGCTCGCCGCACTGGTGCCGGCCGGGCTGACGGTCCTGCTGTGGTACCTCTCCCGCCGGACCTGGAGCGCGTACGAGTCCCACCGGCCGATGTCCCACGACCCCGAGCCGGACACCGACGGCAGCGCGCTGACCAGGCCCGGCTTCTGGTACGGGCGCCGGCTCGTGGCCCGGCTGCGCGCCGCGCACACCGCAGCGGCCCTGCTGACCGTCGCCGCCGCTATCGCGACCCGGCGGTCCGTTTCGACCACCGGCCCGGCGGATCCGTCACCCTGGACATCCTCGGCCGGCTGCTCACCGCGGCCCTGCCGGCCTGGGCGGCGACGACCGTGGGCGTCGCCTGCCGCCGGGGCCGCAGCGAGAACCGCCTCGACCAGCGGCTCGACCGGCACCTCGTACGCCTCCTGCCGCTCGGCGCGCTCGCCCTGCTGCTGCTCACCGTTGTCTACGCCGGCTGGGCCCGGCCCGGCTGGCGGTCCACCGGGCGGCTTCCGGGCGACCCGGCCTTCGGCGCCCTCATGCTCGCCCAGGGGCTGCTGGTCGTCGCGCTCGCCGTCGTGGCCGGGAGCCTCCACCGCCGCGGCCCCGGCCCGCGCGCCTGCACGCGGGGCCTGGGCGGACCGGCCGTCGCGCTGCTCGCCTGCGCGCTGGGCGGCGTGATGTCCGGCGGGGTCGCGCAGCGCGTCGCCGACTGGCTCGACGGCAGCCACGCTGCGCTCCCCGGGCCGCCGGTGCTGCTGACCTGGCAGGCGTCCACGATCCCGCCGGTCCTCGCGGTCCTGCTGCTCCTCGCCGCCCGGCTCGGGCTCGGCACCGCGCGGCCGGCCCGCGCCGAACGCGAACGGGTCCGCCACGAGCATCCCGGCGAACCCGAGGACCCGGGCCGTTCCCGTGCCATCGCCCACGTCCGCGCCATGGCCACGCTCACCGACCGGGCACCCCTTGTGATCGCCGTGCTCGCCGTGACCACCCTGCTGCTCGGCGCTGTGGCGCTGGCCGGCGCGCTGGCCACGGGCAAGACGCCCGACGGAGCCGCCCGCCGCAGCTACGACGCGGTCCAGGCCGTCGCCGGGACCTCGCAGGCACTGGGCTCCTGGCTGGTCGGCCTCGGCTTCGTGCTCTTCGTGACCTGGGGCAGGCGCGCGTACAAGGACGCCTCGGCACGGCGCACGATCGGCATCCTGTGGGACGTCGGCACCTTCTGGCCGCGCGCCGCGCACCCCTTCGCCCCACCGTGCTACGCCGAGCGCGCGGTGCCGGACCTGACGTGGCGCATGGCCACCTGGACCGAGCGCACCGGGGGCCGTCTGGTCCTGTCCGGCCACTCCCAGGGCAGCGTTCTGGCCGCGGCGGCCGCCTGGCAGCTGCCGCCGTCGGTGCGCGGCCGGATCGCGCTGCTGACCTACGGCTCCCCGCTGGAACGCCTGTACGGCCGCTGGTTCCCGGCCCACTTCGGACCGCCCGCGCTCGCCGCCCTGCACCGCGACGTCGCCTGCTGGGCCGACCTCTACCGCAGCACCGACCCCATCGGCGGTCCTGTCCGCGTCCCCGACGACGGCACGCCCGAGGTCGACCAGGGCCCGCTGCGGGACCCGCTCGCCTACGGCCGCACGCCCGCGCATCCCCTCCCGGCGCCCATCCTCGGCCACTCCGACTACCAGGCGGACCCCGTCTTCGCCCGGGAGCGCACACGTCTGCTGGGCCGCCTGCGCCCGGAGCTGCCGGGGCCACGGCCGCAGCCCACGGAGCACCGGGCCGACAGCGGCTAGGCCCGTGCGGCCCGCCGCTCGTGAGGCGGGCCGGGGTGCTCAGGGCAGCTCGGGAAGGTCCTCCGCGAACAGCAGGGTCAGATCGTCGGTGCTGGGGTCCGCCAGCTGGGCGACGCGGCTCGCGTGCCGCTCCACCATGGCCTCGAAGGTCTGCCGGGCGGTGCGGCCGTTGCCGAACGCCGGGCCCTTCGGGATGGCCGTGAAGTACTTCAGCAGCGCCTCGCAGGCGCCCGGCGTCAGCCGGTACTCATGCTCGTCGGCCTGCTGCTCCACGATCCTGAGCAGCTCGTCGGGGCCGTAGTCGCCGAAGGTGATGGTGCGGGAGAAACGGGAGGCGACACCGGGGTTGACGGACAGGAAGCGCTCCATCTCCGCCGTGTAGCCGGCGACGATCACCACCACCGCGTCCCGGTGGTCCTCCATCAGCTTCACCAGCGTGTCGATGGCCTCCTTGCCGAAGTCACGCCCGGCGTCCTCCGGGGACAGCGCGTACGCCTCGTCGATGAACAGCACACCGCCGCGCGCCTTCTCGAACGCCTCCTGGGTGCGGATCGCCGTGGATCCGATGTGCTCGCCGACCAGGTCCACCCGGGACACCTCCACCAGGTGCCCCTTCTCCAGCACGCCGAGCGAGGCGAGGATCTCGCCGTAGAGACGGGCGACCGTCGTCTTGCCGGTGCCGGGGGAGCCGGTGAAGACCAGATGCCGCTTCACCGAGGCCGCCTTCAGGCCCGCCTGCTGCCGGCGCCGCCCGACCTCGATCATGTCGGTCAGCGCCCGCACCTCGCGCTTGACGCTCTCCAGACCCACCAGGGCGTCGAGTTCCCCGAGCACGTCCTTCGACGTCCGCACCGGCTTCGCCGGCTCGGCGGCGACCAGCGGCTCCTGCTCCGTGCTGCGCTGGCCGGGGATCGAGCCGAGCAGCCCGGGGGAGTGCGACACCGTCTGTACGGCGGTCTCGCGGATCGTGGGCGGCCGCAGGCCGCCGCTCTCGTCGCTGGTGCAGTCCTCCACGACCGGGCCCGTCCCCGACCCGGCGTCCGGGCCCGCGTCGGCGAACTCGTAACCACCGCGCGCGCAGCGCTCCGTACGGCACTTGCGCAGGGTCGCCCGGCAGCCGTCGATCACATGGAAGCCGTAACCGCCGCTGCCGCTGACCCGGCAGTTCAGGAAGCTGCCGCGGCCACCCGCCGAGACATAGAAGCCGGCCTCGGCGGGGGAGTCGACCGTGCACCGCTCGATGGTCGGGTCGGCGCCCTTGGTGACGATCACGCCGGTCTGGGTGCCGTCCAGAGTGCAGTTGTTCAGCGTGCCGCCGCTGCCGTGGTCGCGGAACCACGCTCCGGTCGCCGCCTCCCGGATCCGGCAGTCGTCGAGCTGCGCGGTCGCCCCGTCGCTCACCGACACCGCCGTGTTGCGCACCTGCGACAGATCGCTGTCCACGACGTCCGCGCGCGAACCGCGGTCCAGTACGAACAGGGCGTCCGGCACGTCGTGCACCCGGCAGGAGTCGAGGACGGCGGTGGCACCGTCGCTGACCCACACCGCCGGATAGTCACCGGTGCTGTCGAAGATCTCGCACTGATGGGCGTCCACCCGGGTCCCCGGGTCCCACACCGACAGGCCGTTGCGCCCGAACTGACGGACTGTCGTCCGGGTCAGTGTGAGCACCGAACGGGAGCGCAGGTCGACCGCGTTCTCCGGGATGTCGTGGAGGTGGCAGTCGGCGAGCGTGAGCACCGCGTCCGTGTCCAGGGTGACGCCGTCGGCGGTGGTGCGGTGCACATCGCAGTCGGTCAGATGCGCCGTCGCCCGCTGGGTCACCTGCACGCCGGAGCCGCGGACCTCGTAGATCTCACAACCCACCGCCTCCAGCGAGGAGTTCTCGCCCGTGGCGGTCAGCCCGGTGCCCGACGCGTGGTGCACACGGCAGCGCTCCAGACGCGGATGCGCACCGCCGCGGACGGCCACGCCCGCCTGCCCGGCCGCGACGACCTCGCACTCCTCGAACACCCCGCTGCCGCCGTCGAGTACGGCGATGCCGATGCCGGCCGGGTTGTCGACGGTGCAGCGGCGCACGGTCGGCCGGGCACCCCCGCGCACCTCGATGCCCGCGGCGGACCGGGTCACGATCCGCACGTCCATCAGCTCGGGCGTGCCCTCCTCGACCAGCAGTGCGGGCGCCGCCGCGTCCTGGCCCTCCACGTGCAGGTCCTGCACCACGGCCGAGGCGCGCACGGTGATCGGCACACCGTCCACGGGCGCGATCCGCACCGAACCGGGGGAGCCCTCCGGGCCACGGAGCGTCACCGCCCGCTGCACGACGAGGTTTTCCCGGTAGGTGCCCGGGGCGATGGTGAGGACGTCGCCGTCGGCGGCGGCCTCCAGGGCGGCGGCGAGCGATGCGTACTCGCCTGTGCGGCGCCGCCACCGCGACGTACCGGTGTGCGTCACCTGGACCGTGCCCTGTGCCATGGCGTTGCTGTGCCCCCACCTCGTCGTACTGATGGCTCGCTCCCTCAGGGGGCCTTGCCGCCGGTGCCGGACCGCGACCGTGCTCAGCCCCTGGGGCTGGTGCGCGTTCGCGCTCCCGAAAACCTGCGCGCGCCCCTGCGGTTCGCTCACCCGCGGGTTGTCGCCGAAAGCACTTCGGCCGGACCACCGTAGCGTGTGCGTGCACGGTGGGTTGACCAGAGCCGGAAGGCCGTCAGCAGCCGGTGCCCGCCTTGCCCCAGTCCGGGCCCGCCCGGTCCCAGGCCTGGTCCCAGCGTGCGTACCGGCTGCGGACCATGCGCCACATCGCCAGCCGCCTGCCGCCTTCGACCAGGCCCGCGACCAGCAGGGCCGCGCCGATCCCGGCGAGCACCGCGTGCGTCGTGGCGGTGGGGGAGTCCAGCGGGCGGGTCGTTATTCGGCCGTGCGGGTCCGTCCAGAGTCCGAAGTGGTCGCCCGTGTGCGGTGACTTGAGGTCGGCCAGGGCCGGGCCGCGCCGGTGGGTGCCGTCGGGCGCGGTCCAGTCCGCGAGGACACGGCTGCGGGACTCGCGCGCCGGCGTGGTGTCGGGGTCGGTCTCCAGCAGGGCCTCGCCCAGGTCACGCACCACCGTGGCCGTGACGAGGTGGCGTGTGTGCCGCTGTTCGCGCACCGACCGCTGCAGCGAGTCCTGGGCGGCGGCGCCTGCCAGGCAGCCGACCACGGGCGCGGCCACGGCGACCAGCACCAGCGCCGCGAGCGCCACCCATGCCTCGGCCAGGTCGGTCGCACGGCGCAGCGGATTGCGCCGCCAGCGCCACAGGCCACGGATCGCCCCCATGTCCCCACCCCCTTACGCTCCGTCATAACCCCCGGCGCGGGAGCGCATCCGCGACCCGGAGCAAGAGAGAGCGACATCACGTCCACCGCGGACGGTCACGCACGCGGCTTCTCACGAATCTCTCATGCCCTCCCAACGAGCGGGACCCGCCCCCGGTTCCCCTGCCGCCGAACCGCCGTCGCGCGCTAGCGCACCACCCGCACCGGGTCTCCGACCCTGATCGTGCCGCGCGAGAGGGGCACGAGGTTCTGGCCGAAGAGCAGCCTGGATCCGACCTTGCGGTGACGCGCCAGGGTGCGCAGCGGCTCCCGGCCGCGTACGGCCGTGTCCTGGTCGACGGTGGTGACGACGCAGCGTCCGCTCGCCTTCGCGACGCGGAAGACGACCTCGCCCATGGAGATCCGTGACCAGTGGTCCTCGGCCCAGGCCTCGGTGCCGGCGACGACGACGTTCGGCCGGAAGCGGTTCATCGGCAGCGGGCCCTCGGCGGCGTGCGCGCCCTCGGCGATCAGCGAGTTCAGGGCGTCGAGGGAGGCGGTCGTGGTGACCAGCAAGGGGTAGCCGTCGGCGAAGCTCACCGTCTCGCCGGGCAGGGCGTACTCGGGATCGACGGGGCGGCGGGTGGCCGGATCGTCCATGTGGACCAGGCGGACGTCCGCCCGCAGATAGGAGCTGCACCAGTCGTGCGCGGCAGCGGCTGCAGGCACCGCCTCGACCTTGGTGCCGAAGACGTTCACGGGCACGGTCCCGGCCGGCTCGGGCACGGACACCGTCAGGGGCGCCTGGCCGGGCGCGGACAGACGAACGCCGCCGCCGGCCCGAGGCTCGGCGGCGGCCAGCGCGAGGCGCGGCTGTTCGCGCTGTGTGACGACCTTTCCCCCGTCGTCGATCAGCGTCCAGCGCCGGTCTGAGGCCAGGCCCCAGGGCTCCACCACGGCCTCCCGGGGCGCGTGACCCCGGAATGCCTTGACCGGATGAACGTGGATCGACTGCAGCACGGCGTTTCCCATGCCGCCATCGTGCCATCAGGCGCCGACAGCGGACGGTGTGCCGATCAGTAGCCGCGGTACTGCTGGTTGTTGTACGGGTCCTGGTAGGGAGCCGGCGCGGGCCGCGGCGCGGCCGGGCGCATGGCCTCGTAACCCGTGCCCATGCCCATCGGGCGCTGCGGCTGCGGGGCCTGCGGGCCGGGGTAGCCCCGAGGAGCGGCGGCCTGCTGCGGGATGTACGCCGTGGGCGCCTGCTGCAGCGGTGCGGGCTGCGGCGCCTGCGGGTAGCCGTAGGCCGGAGCCTGCGGGGAGGGTGCCGCCGGGAGCGCGGGCAGGGCCGGCGGCAGGGCGGGGAGGTTGCTGCCCGTGTCGTAGGCGGCGGGGACCCGGATCGGGGCGATCTGCGGGGTGCCGCGCTCGGCGACGAGCGAGTCGTAGATCGGGGTGTCCGGGAAGGAGGCGGAGTAGTAGCCGCCACCATAAGTGGAGCGGGGGGAGGTCATGGCACATAAGTTAAGCCCACGATGTGCTCGTTGGGGAGACCGATAAGAGGGTTGTTTTCCGGGTCCGCAGTGACTCGGGATCCCCAATCCGAGCGAACTTGGCAAAAAGGGACGTCGCTCCGCGCTTTAATCGTGTAAAGGGGGAGTTCCTGCGGGGTTACCGGCAGTTGACCGGCGATCTTCCCGCGCTCGTCGGGGGAGTTCGCGGTACCGGCGAATAGGTTGTGCGGGTAGGGATGACCTGGACGACCGCGGGTGTCCGGAAGCCGACACGGATGGGGGCAGGCATGTCCATGCTTAAAGGGGCGAACACGCCGGTGCCGACCACGGCGCTGCGCGTCGTACTGGGCTGGCGCCCCGGACCCGGCGTGCCCGACGCGGACGCCTCAGCTCTGCTGCTCGCCACCGGCAAGGTCCGCTCCGACGAGGACTTCGTCTTCTACAACCAGCCCGCCCATCCCTCCGGCGCGGTGCGCCACGAGGGCAAGAGGACGGCCGCCGCGGGCGTCACCGACACCCTTTCCGTCGACCTCGCGCGCGTGGAGGGCGCGATCGAGCGGATCGTCCTCGCCGCCTCCGCCGACGGCGGGACCTTCGGACAGGTCCCCGGCCTCTACATCGAGGTGACCGACGCCGTGAGCGGCCAGGCGGTCGCCCGCTTCGACAGCCCCGGCGCGACCATGGAGACGGCCTTCGTACTCGGTGAGTTCTACCGCCGTCAGGGCGGCTGGAAGTTCCGCGCCGTCGGCCAGGGCTACAGCAGCGGACTGGAGGGCCTGGCGACGGACTTCGGCATCACCGTGGACGAACCCCAGCACGCCGCACCACCCGCCGCACCGCGCCCGGCGACACCGCCCCCACCCGCCGCACCGCGCCCGGCGACACCGCCCCCGCCCACCGCACCGGCCCCGGCACCGTCACTCCCGACCATGCCGTCCTCGACCATGCCGCCCCCGGCCGTGCCCGCGACGCCTCCGGCGCCCCAGCCCGTCCGCCTGTCCAAGGTCACCCTCACCAAGGCGGCACCCTCGGTCTCGCTCGCCAAGCAGGGCGGCACCTCAGGAGCGATGCGGGTGAACCTCAACTGGCAGATGCGCAAGCAGCTTTCCGGCTGGGGCAGCCGGTGGGGCGGCGGCCGAGGAGAGATCGACCTCGACCTGTGCGCCCTGTACGAGCTCACCGACGGCCGCAAAGGGGTCGTACAGGCCCTCGGCAACGCCTTCGGTTCGCTGCACCGGCCGCCGTACATCCACCTCGACGGCGACGACCGCACCGGTGGCGTGGCGAGCGGGGAGAACCTCACCGTCAACCTCGACCACAGGCAGGACTTCCGGCGGATCCTCGTCTTCGTCACCATCTACGAAGGCGCGAACTCCTTCGCCGACCTGCACGCCACCGTCACCCTCCAGCCGCAGCACGGCGCCCCGATCGACTTCTCCCTCGACGAGTGCACCGTGCCGTCCACGGTGTGCGCGCTCGCCCTGATCACCAACACCGGCGGCGACCTCCTCGTGCAGCGCGAGGCGCGGTATCTGGTGCCGGAGCGCGGAGTGAGCCCGCAGCGCACCGTGGACCGCGCCTACGGATGGGGGATGAACTGGACGCCGGGCCGCAAGTGACCGGGCTCAGCCCTCGTCGGGCACGGCATCGGGGCGCGCGTACGTGCGGCCCTTCCAGGCGGCCCCGCGCCCCCGGTAGTGCTGCACGGCCGAGTCGACCGTCATCAGGAGGTACAGCAGCGCGGTGAACGGCAGCAGCGGAGCGAGCCACAGCGGCTGCCGGTAGTAGCGCAGCATCGGTACGTACGTCCCCGCCATCACCGCCCACGCCAGCGCGCCGGCGACCGCCGTCGCCGCAGTGCCGCCCACCGCTCCCACGACCACCGCGGCGGGCGGCACCAGGTACACCAGCGCCAGCCCGGCGACCGTCCCGAGGAGCAGCAGCGGGTTGTGCCGCAACTGGGCGTAGGCACTGCGCGAGACCATCCGCCACAGGTCGTGCAGCCGCGGATACGGCCGCACGCTGTCCACCCGGTCGGCCAGTCCCAGCCAGACGTGCCCGCCGGCCCCCTTCACCGCGCGCGCGAGCGCCACGTCGTCGATGACGGCGTGGCGGATGCCGTCCGGGATGCGTGCCTTCTGCGCCATCGCCGCGCGCAGCAGGACGCAGCCGCCCGCCGCCGCGGCCGTACGCGACCCCTTCCGGCCGATCCACCGGAAGGGATACAGCTGCGCGAAGAAGTAGACGAACGCCGGGACCACCAGCCGTTCCCACGCGCTCTCCACCCGCAGTCGCGCCATCTGCGACACGACGTCGAAGCCCCCGGCGTGGGCCGCCGCCACCAGCGCGCGCAGGCTGTCCGGCGCGTGCGCGATGTCCGCGTCCGTCAGCAGCAGATACTCCGGGTCACGCGCGCGTGCCAGGCCGATGCCGTGCCGGACCGCCCACAGCTTGCCCGTCCAGCCCGCCGGCGGCTCACCCGGAGAGCCCACGGTCAGCGGCAGCCCGCCGTGCCGCCGGGACAGCTCGCGGGCCAGTTCCCCGGTGCCGTCGGTGCTCCCGTCGTCCACGAGGAAGACCTCGGCCCGCCCCGGATAGTCCTGCCCCAGCAGCGACGGCAGGCTCGCGGGCAGCACCGCGGCCTCGTCACGGGCCGGTACGACCACACAGACCGACGGCCATGCGTCCGGTTCCCGGCGAGGCGGCAGCCGGACGTCCGTGCGCCAGAAGAAGCCCTGGCACAGCAGCAGCCAGCACCAGGCGGCCAGCGACACGACGGTGATCCACGACAGGGCGCTCACGCCCGCAGTCTGCCCCACCGGAGGGGGCCGCAAGGCCCGATCGTCTATCGTGGCCGGGTGAAGATCGCGCTCATGGACTCCGGAATCGGCCTGCTCCCCGCCGCCGCGGCGGTACGGCGGCTGCGGCCCGACGCAGATCTCGTCCTCTCCTGGGACCCGGACGGGATGCCCTGGGGGCCGCGCACCCCGGAGGACATCACCGAGCGGGCCCTCGCCGTGTGCGAGGCCGCCGCCGCCCATGAGCCCGATGTCCTGATCGTCGCCTGCAACACCGCGTCCGTGCACTCCCTGCCGGTGCTGCGGGGCCGCTTCGAACCGGACCTGCCGATCATCGGCACCGTCCCGGCGATCAAGCCGGCCGCGGCCGGCGGCGGGCACGTCGCGATCTGGGCGACCCCCGCCACCACCGGCAGCGCGTACCAGCGGAATCTGATCGAGCAGTTCGCCGACGGTGTCGCCGTCACCGAGGTGGCCTGCCCCGGTCTCGCGGACGCGGTGCACCACGCGGACGAGAGCGCGATCGACGCCGCGATCGCCTCGGCCGCCGCCCGCACCCCCGAGGACGTGACCACCGTCGTCCTGGGCTGCACCAACTACGAGCTGGTCGGCGAGCGCATCCGGGCTGCCGTCCAGCGGCCCGGCCGTCCGCCGCTCGCCCTGCACGGCTCCGCCGGGGCGGTGGCCGCGCAGGCCCTGCGCAGGATCGGCGCGGAGCCGGCCCCCGCCGCCGTCGCCGACACCACCCTCACGGTGCTGCTCAGCGGCCGCGAGGCCACACTCCCGGACACGGCGCTGTCCTATGCGGAAGGCCGTTTCCTGCAGGCGGTCAGCCCCGTCCGCTGACCGGCCGGGCACCGACGACCGCGCCCGGCCCGCTCGGGCCCACCCGGGGCAGTCACCGTCTGCCACGCCCTACCCGCGCAGGGAAACCTGAGTAACCTCATAAACATGAGGGACCACCGCCACACCGACGACGGCCCGAACCCCGAGGTCTGGACCGGACGTGCCACGAACCGGGTTCAGTGGCTGCTGGCGCTGGTCGGCGCGGCCTGTATGGCCCTCGGTATCGAGTTGGCCGTGGACTCGGCATGGACCTCCGGCATCGCGCCGCTGGCGATGTCCGTCGTGGGCTGCATCGCCGCCGGTCTGCTGGTCCTCTTCGGCACGCTCGCCTTCGTGCACGTCGACCTCAAGCTCGACAAGGAGTGCGTCGAGGTGCGCTGCGGCCACATGGGGCTGCCCCGCCGCCGCATCCCGCTCTCCCACGTGGCCGGAGCCGACTTCACCGCCCTCGTCACCCCCCGGCACTGGGGCGGCTGGGGCTACCGGTGGCGCCCCGAGAAGGGCACGGCCGTGGTCGTACGCCGTGGCGAGGGGATCGTGCTGCGCCTGTGGGACGGCCACACCTTCACGATCACCGTGGACAACGCCGAGTCGGCGGTACGGGTCATCAGGGCCCGGCTGCGGACCATCACTCCTGGTTCGGCCCGCTGAGGCCGCGCGCCGCGCGCGCCGCGCGGGCGGCGTGGGCCACGACACCGCTCAGAGCCGGGACTCCACGCCGTCGCGCGCCCACGGCCGCGCCGTCGCCCAGCCGGCCAGCAGCCCGGCGCCCACGGTCACCGTGGTGAAGCTGAGCGCGTTGCTCACCGTGGCGAACACGGCCAGCACCGTCAGGGTCGCGCCGGCGGTCAGGGCGACCGGGGTGGAGCGAGGAGAGCGCCACAGCGCGTGCAGCACCCAGCAGAACGCGGCGACGAACAGGAGCGCCCCGACGACACCCTGCTCCGCCGTCAGCTGCAGCAGGGCCGAGTGCGGCCTGACGTCGGCGGAGGGCGTCTGCGGGGCCGTGCCGCCCAGTTCGCCGAACCGTCCCGGACCGACGCCGAGCCCCCGGTTCCGGCCCGCCAGACGCAGGGCGTTGTGCCACAGCGCGACCCGGTGCGCGGTCAGCCGGCCTTCGAGCACCCGGGCGAGTCCGTGGGGCAGCTCGTCGGCGGCGACAGCCCAGGCCGTCCCGGCCGCCAGCGCCGCCGCCACCGCCAGGCCCAGCAGCCACAGACCCCGGCGGGACACCGAGCGCGCGGCGAGCGAACACAGCAGTACGGCCGTACTCGACACGCACCCCGCCACCGACCCCAGCACGCCCCCGGCCAGCACGATCCCGACGGCCAGCAGCCGCAGCACCAGCCTCAGCTCCGGTACGGACGTCGCCCATGCGGCGCAGCACGCGGCACCCGTGGCCAGCACCAGCAGGGCGGCCGTGCCACCGGCGTGACCGAGCGGGGCGGCGTACCGGGGACCTGCGGAGAGACCGGGCAGGGCCACGGCCAGGGTCAGTCCTGCGGCGGCGCCGGCGCACGGAGCGGCCACCGGCAGCAGTGCCCCGGACACCCGGCCGACGGCATGGCCGGCGGCCACGGCGAGCACCGCGAGCAGCACGCCCTCGGGCCGTCCGTCATGCGCCGCCGCGGTGATCAGCGACCAGCCGGCGCAGGCGCCCAGCAACATCATGCCCGCACCGTCAGAAACGTTTCGTCTGACGTCGACCGCGCCCGCATCCACACCGGCCGCGGACCTCGTCCCCGTCGACCCCACCGCTGCCCCTCGTCCCCGGTCCCCACCCCTGCCCCAGGCCACGGCCGGGCACGACGCCGGATTCGGCCGCACTGCCGAGGCTGGGCTCACCGTAGCGGCTGATGACCGGTTTGAGCACGAGATGCGGCGAAAGTCGCGGAGAGGGTGGGGGTGGCGGGGCGATGCCTGCCGCCCGGACGGGGCGCCCGGCACGGCACCGGCGCGCCGGCCGGCAGGGAGGGCGGCGACCAGGGACAACCATGGCCGGCGGCGCCGGTCCCGGCCCTCGAACCGCGCTGTCGGCGGCCAGGGCAGCCGCCGTACACTCACCCGGGTGACCGTCACCGCAACTTCCGTTGACCAGCCGGACCGGCTCCAGCCGTCCCCCGCGCCCAGCGCGTTCCGCGGCCGCCTGCTCCGTCTGGTCCCGGCCGTCGCCTCCGCGCTCTGCGGAGTGCTGCTCTACGTCAGCTTCCCGCCGCGCACCCTGTGGTGGCTGGCGCTGCCCGCCTTCGCCGGATTCGGCTGGGTGCTGCGCGGCCGTGGCTGGAAGTCGGCCCTCGGCCTCGGCTACCTCTTCGGGCTGGGCTTCCTGCTGCCGCTGCTGGTGTGGACCGGTGTGGAGGTCGGTCCCGGTCCCTGGCTGGCCCTCGTCGCCATCGAGGCGATCTTCATCGCGCTGGTGGGCGTCGGTGTCGCCGCCGTGTCCAGGCTGCCGGCCTGGCCGGTGTGGGCGGCCGCCCTCTGGATCGCGGGCGAGGCGGTACGCGCGCGTGTACCCTTCCGGGGATTCCCGTGGGGCAAGATCGCCTTCGGACAGGCCGACGGCGTCTTCCTGCCGCTCGCCGCGGTGGGAGGCACGCCCGTGCTGGGCTTCGCGGTCGTGCTGTGCGGATTCGGGCTGTACGAGGCCGGCCGGCTGATCGCCGAACGGCGCCGGACGCACGCCGTACGGCGCGGTGCGGCCGCCGCCGCGCTGCTGAGCGTGGCCGTCCCGGTGGCGGGCGCGGTCGCGGCCCGGCCGCTGGTCAGCGACAAGGCCGAGGAAGGCACCCGGACCGTCGCGGTCATCCAGGGCAACGTGCCGCGCTCCGGGCTCGAGTTCAGCGCCCAGCGGCGGGCCGTGCTCGACTACCACGTGCGCGAGACGCTCAGGCTCGCCGCCGACATCAAGGCGGGCAAGGCCCCGAAGCCCGACTACGTGCTGTGGCCGGAGAACTCCTCCGACATCGACCCCTTCAGCAACCCCGACGCCGCCACGGTCATCTACGGCGCCGCCAAGGCGGTCGGCGTGCCCATCTCGGTGGGCGCGGTCGTCGAGAAGGACGGCAAGCTGCTCAACGAGCAGGTCCTGTGGGACCCGGTCAAGGGACCCACGCAGACCTACGACAAGCGGCAGATCCAGCCGTTCGGCGAGTACCTCCCGCTGCGCGGGCTCGTCGGCGCGGTCAACAAGAACTGGACCGGCATGGTCCGGCAGGACTTCAGCCGCGGCAGCACCCCGGGCGTGTTCGACATCGACGGCGCCAAGGTGGGCCTCGCCACCTGCTACGAGGCCGCGTTCGACTGGGCCGTGCGGGACACGGTCACCCATGGCGCGGAGATGATCTCCGTGCCGAGCAACAACGCGACCTTCGACCGCAGCGAGATGACCTACCAGCAGCTCGCCATGTCCCGGATCCGCGCCGTCGAGCACAGCCGCACCGTCACCGTGCCGGTGACCAGCGGCGTCAGCGCGGTCATCATGCCGGACGGGAAGATCACCCAGCGGACCGGCATGTTCGTGCCCGCCTACCTCGTCCAGAAGGTGCCGCTGCGCACGTCCAAGACCCCCGCCACCGAGCTGGGCATCCTCCCGGAGATCGCCCTGGTGCTGGTCGCCGCGGGCGGCGTCGGCTGGGCGATCGGGTCCGGACTGCGCCGTCGGCGCGCCGGTGGCGCGTAGCCGTACGACCGGCATACGCCCCCTGAAATGGTGCGTACGCCCGCTGAGCCGCCAGGAGGACATGGGTCCGGCCCGTTAGGGTCGGGCCCATGGCTACTCCTGACTTCATCCGCACGCTCCGGGCCTCCGCCGGCCGGCAACTGCTCTGGCTTCCCGGGGTCACCGCGATCGTCTTCGACGACGAGGGCAGAGTGCTCCTGGGCCGGCGGGCCGACACCCGCAAGTGGTCGGTGATCGGGGGCATTCCGGAGCCCGGTGAGCAGCCCGCGGCCTGTGCCGTGCGGGAGGTCTTCGAGGAGACGGCGGTGCACTGCGTGGCCGAACGGGTCGTCCTCGTCCAGGCCCTGCAGCCGGTCACCTACCCCAACGGTGACCAGTGCCAGTACATGGACATCACCATCCGCTGCCGGGCCGTCGGCGGCGAGGCCCGGGTCAACGACGACGAGTCCCTGGAAGTGGGCTGGTTCACGGTGGACGCCCTGCCCGAGCTCCACGAGTTCGGCCGCTTCCGGATCAAGCAGGCGATGTCCGAGGCACCCACATGGTTTGACCCTACGACTGTCGGCTGAAGTATGGGTGGTCACCACATGTAGTGGCGGGTGGGCTCCGCTTAGGGTCGGCACATGACCTCGTCCAGCCTCCCGCCCGGCCTCGGCCCCCAGCCCCTCGCCCTCGACCTCGGCGGCCGTACCGCCCTCGTCACCGGCGCCGCAAGCGGCATCGGCCGCGCCTGCGCGCTGCGGCTCGCGGCCGCCGGAGCGAAGGTGCGGGCCGTCGACCGGGACGCCGCCGGTCTGGCCGAACTGGCCCAGCACGCGGAACGGGCCGGTGACCTGCCGGGAACCGTCGAACCGCACGTCGTGGACCTCACCGACCTCGACGCCGCCGAACGCGCCGCCGCCGACGCCGATGTGCTCGTCAACAACGCCGGCCTGCAACTGGTGCGCCCCATCGAGGAGTTCCCGCCCGAGGTCTTCCACACCGTGCTGACCGTGATGCTGGAGGCGCCGTTCCGCCTCATCCGCGGCGCCCTGCCGCACATGTACGCGCAGGGCTGGGGCCGGATCGTCAATGTGTCCTCCGTGCATGGTCTGCGCGCCTCTGCCTTCAAGGCGGCGTATGTGGCCGCCAAACATGGTCTGGAGGGACTGTCGAAGACGGCCGCGCTGGAAGGCGCCGCCCATGGGGTGACCTCGAACTGTGTGAACCCGGCCTATGTGCGCACGCCCCTGGTGGAGAAGCAGATCGCCGACCAGGCGCAGGCGCACGGCATCCCAGAGGAGCGTGTGCTGTCCGAGGTCCTGCTGAAGGACAGCGCGCTGCGGCGGCTCATCGAACCGGAGGAGGTCGCCGAGGCCGTGGCCTACCTGTGCAGCCCGCAGGCCTCCTTCGTCACCGGCACCTCGCTGGTGCTCGACGGCGGGTGGACGGCCCACTGAAGCGCCCGGCGGCGCCGGGCCCGGGAGTTTTCCACAGGCCTGACGGGCCGCCCGGCCGATGCGGAATCCTGTGACCATGTCTCGCGATCACGTTCAGTCGGCACCCATCGGCAGCGCCGAGGCCGCCTACCTCGAGCTGCTGGCCCGCGACGCCTCCGCGGAGGCGTACGAGCAGCCGGTGCTGCTCGCCCGCGCCGAGGGCGGCCTCGCCGACCGGATCGCCGCGCTGGAGCGGGCCAAGCTGCTCGCCCTGCGGGTCCGGGCCGAGCTGGAGGGGCGTCGGCGCCGCGAGGCGGAGCTGTCCGCACTGTTCGAGACCGCTCACGACCTCGCGGGCCTGCGCGATCTCGACGCCGTCCTGCAGGCCATCGTGCAGCGCGCTCGCTCCCTGCTCGGCACGGACGTCGCCTACCTCACCCTGAACGACCCGGCGCGCGGCGACACCTACATGCGCGTGACGGAGGGTTCGGTCTCCGCCCGCTTCCAGCAGCTGCGCCTCGGCATGGGCGAGGGCCTCGGTGGACTGGTCGCCCAGACGACCCGGCCGTACGTCACGGACGACTACTTCAAGGACGCCCGCTTCCAGCACACCCGCACCATCGACGCCGGCGTCCGCGACGAGGGCCTGGTCGCCATCCTCGGCGTCCCCCTCATGCTCGGCCCGCACGTGATCGGCGTCCTCTTCGCCGCCGACCGCAGGGCACGCGTCTTCGAACGCGAGCAGATCGCCCTGGTCGGCTCCTTCGCCGCGCTCGCCGCGGCCGCGATCGACACCGCCAACCTGCTCACCGAGACCCGGGCCGCCCTGGCCGGTCTGGAGCGCGCCAACGAGATCATCCGGGACCGCAGCGCGGTCATCGAGCGCGCCTCCGACGTCCACGACCGGCTCGCCGAACTCGTGCTGCGCGGCGGCGGGGTGCACGACGTGGCCGCCGCCGTCTCCGAAGTCCTCGACGGCACCGTGGAGTTCTGCGAGGCCGACGCGGCACCGGCCGAGGCGCTGGAGGCGTCCCGCGCCGAGGGACACGCCGTACGGCACGGCGACGACTGGATCGCCGCGGTCGCCGCGGGCGGTGAACTCCTCGGCGCGCTGGTGCTGCGCGGGCATCCCGGTCTCGACCCCGTCGACCAGCGCACCCTGGAGCGCGCGGCCATGGTCACCTCGCTGCTGCTGCTCGCCCGTCGCTCGGCGGCCGAGGCCGAACGGCGAGTGCGGGGCGAACTGCTGGACGACCTGCTGGACGCACGCGACCGGGATCCGCGCCTGCTGCGCGAGCGCGCCGCCCGGCTGCACGCCGACCTGGACGCCACCCATGTCGTCCTCGCCGCACGTCTCGACGGCCCGGCGGCCGACGCCGACGAAGAGGCCGCGGCCCGCCGGCGCCTGTGGTCGGCCGCCTCCCACCTCGCCGCGACCCGGCACGGCCTGGCCGCCGCGCGTGACGGCGGCACCGTGCTGCTGCTGCCGCTCGCCGCCGGCCACACCGCCACGGAGCTGGCCCGGCGCACCGCCCGCCAGCTGGGCACGGCCGTCCACCAGCCGGTCACGGTCGGCGCCTCCGCCCCCGTCACCGAGCTCACCACCCACCCCGAGACCATCGCCACCGCCTATGCCGAGGGCCGCCGCTGCCTGGACGCGCTGCACCTGCTGGGCCGGGCCGGGGACGGCGCGGCGGCCGAGGACTTCGGCTTCCTCGGCCTCCTCCTCGCCGGCGATCGGGACGTCGCCGGTTTCGTCGACCGCACCATCGGCCCGGTCGTGTCCTACGACGAGCGACGGGGTACGGAACTGCTGCGCACCCTCGACGCGTACTTCGACTGCGGGATGAGCCCGGCCCGGACCAAGGACGCGCTGCACGTCCACGTGAACACGGTCGCCCAGCGGCTGGAGCGGGTGGGCCGGCTGCTGGGCGAGGACTGGCAGACCCCGGCCCGCGCCTTGGAGATCCAACTCGCCCTGCGACTGCACCGGTTGGCGGCCCCGAACAGACGCTGACCCCCGCACGGGCCCGCCGTGCGGGGGCAGGGGAGCGGATGTGTTCACGGAGAGCCACGGCGGCCGGCGGAGCCCTGCGCCGGCCGGGCCAAGCCCCGCACCGGCCGGGCGGAGCGGGGCTGGTCCGATGGAGCCGCGCTCCGGTCGGATGGAGCCGTGCCGGGCTGCGCCGGTCGGGCGGAGCTGTGCCGGTCGGGCGGAGCAGTGCCGTTCCGGCGGGGTTGCCGGCCGGGCGGAGCCGCGCTGGTTGGGCGGAGCCGCGCCCGGCCGGGCGGAGTTGCTTCGGGTCAGACCGTGCGTGCCTGCGCGGTCTGCCCGGCAGCGGCGGACTCGCCGCCCTCGGCCTCGACGCGGGCGAGGTCCCGGTGCCGCGTCTCCCGCGCCACGCCCACGGCGATCAGGGTCAGTACCGCTGCGGCGATCACATACAGGGCGATCGGGGTGGAGCTGCCGTAGTCGTCGAGCAGTGCGGTGGCGATGAGCGGGGCCGGCGCGCCGGCCGCCACGGAGGCGAACTGGGCGCCGATGGACGCGCCCGAATACCGCATCCTCGTGGCGAACATCTCGGCGAAGAAGGCGGCCTGGGGCGCGTACATCGCGCCGTGCAGCACGAGCCCGACGGTCACGGCGAGGATCAGGTAGCCGAACGACCCGGTGTCCACGAGCGAGAAGAACGGGAACATCCACAGGCCGACACCGGCCGCGCCGAGCAGGTACACGGGCCGCCGCCCGACCCGGTCGGACAGCGCGCCCCAGGCCGGGATGACGGCGAAGTGCACGGCGGAGCCGATGAGTACGGCGTTGAGCGCGGTCTGCTTGGACACTCCGGCCGAGGTGGTGGCGTAGACGAGGATGAAGGCGGTGATGACGTAGTAGCTGATGTTCTCCGCCATGCGGGCGCCCATGGCCACCAGCACGTCCCGCCAGTGGTTGCGCAGCACGGAGACGAGCGGCAGCTTCTCCGCCTCCTGCGTCCGCCGGGACTCCGCCCGCGCCAGCGCCTCCTTGAACACGGGCGATTCGTCGACGGACAGCCGGATCCACAGACCGACGATCACGAGCACCCCGGAGAGCAGGAACGGAATTCGCCAGCCCCAGGTGCCGAAGGCGTCGTCGGAGAGCACGGCGGTCAGCAGCGAGAGCACACCGGTGGCGAGCAACTGCCCCGCCGGCGCGCCGGTCTGCGGCCACGAGGCCCAGAAACCGCGCCGCCGCGCGTCCCCGTGCTCCGACACCAGCAGGACGGCACCGCCCCACTCGCCGCCGAGCGCGAAGCCCTGGACGAGCCGCAACGCGGTCAGCAGCACGGGCGCGGCGGCCCCGACCGTGGCGTGCGTGGGCAACAGCCCGATGGCGAACGTCGCCCCGCCCATCATCACCAGGCTCAGCACCAGCAGCTTCTTGCGCCCCAGCCGGTCACCGTAGTGCCCGAACACGAGCGCCCCCAGCGGGCGGGCGGCGAAACCGACGGCATACGTCAGGAACGACAGCAGCGTCCCGACGAGCGGATCGGAGTCCGGGAAGAACAGCTTGTTGAACACCAGCGCGGCGGCGGAGCCGTAGAGGAAGAAGTCGTACCACTCGATGGTGGTGCCGATGAGGCTGGCGGCGACGATACGGGGGAGACTGGCGGGGGTTGGGGGAGCGGATGTTGCTTCGGATGCCATGTGCGCCACTTCCTCGTGTGCGGTGGGGACGGGTACGTGTCGGCACACGGTAGGAAGATGCAGGTCAAGGGCACATGTGGTGGGCCACCATAGTTCGTGGGTCGACTATGCGCGTGGCCACCATGCCGGCACAGGGAAGAGCGGTTCAGGGGCTCGCAAGTGATCGAAACCGGCACTGTCCGAGACGCGCAGTTCAGGGTGACTTGATGGTGCGGGTGCTGACTCCCGTGCTGACTCCCGTGCTGGTTTGGGGCTGACTGAAAGCCCACGTCAACTAGCAATGATTGAGGCGAGTGGCGAGTTGCTGGACCGGCAACGGTCCGGATCTTGGGCTGAGAGTCGATGTGCTGTCTGTACGTCGTCTGCCCCTGGCTGGGAGGAGCCGGCCAAGCGGTGTCTGAACCCTCTCCGGCTCGGCAGTACGCAGCACGCAGCACGCAGCACGCAGCACGCCGTCGATGCCGGAAGCGCCGGCCTTGCCGAACTCGCTCGCGTTCCCGACTGGTCGAGGGGCAGCCGGGGCCTATGGACGCGTGGAATGACATCGGCCCGGCTCTAGGGGGAGCCTGCGTAGTCCGTGTAGGTTCCGGCCCAGCGAGATGAGGTGCAGGAACGGTCGCTACGGAGTCTGGCCAGGTGAGATCTGGCCAGTTACGTAAGGCGGCTTCACGGGTTGCAGTCGCCTTGGGCGTGAAAGCGCTCTGGGCTGTGCTGGTGAAGGTGCTTGACCATTACGGAGTGCGATTTGCTTCTGCCTCACTTCCTGCCTCCCGGCTTTCAAGCCTGCCGAACTCGTCTGAGGCAGAGCTCCGAGGCCCTACTCCTCATCCCGGCAGGCGGCGAGATAGTCCGCCCAGCTGTCCTGCGCGTACCGAGTCCAGGCACGCACGGTGTTGGAGTGGATGCCGAACAGGTCGCTGACGACGATGGGTGGGAGGTCGGCGACGGCCTCGATCATGGCGGTGTTGCCGCACTGAGGACGGGCAGCCCGTACTGGTTCTTGAGCGAGTGGATCGATGCGGCGTTTCCGGGCCGACTCGGTGGCCGCCCTGGCAGGAGGAAGCGTGCTTCCGCGTCGGCCCGCTGGCCGCCAGGGGAGGCGTGTCCCCGGTGCGACCGACCGGACCTTGGTTGGTGCCGCAGCGCGAACATGGTCGGGTTGCGGTGGCGGGGCTGGTAGCAGGTGCGGCAGAGGGTGTCGAGGGGCCGGGTCGTCTTCACTTTCATCACCTCACCGCAGTCTTCGCATCGGCGGGAGGGCCGTGGAGTGCAGGAGGCGTAGTGGATGGCGCCTCCCCGGGCCTCGACGTGGCGACCGTGCCGGCGCTGGCGGCAGAACTTCCGAGTGCCCCGCGGTAACACCCGGAGGGACGCCACCTCGGCGGTGGTGTCCCTCTCCGACGGCATGACCGAGGTCGCTCGAGCATGGGGTTCGACGGTCAACTGGTCTTGTGGCCCCACTGCGGCCCGACCAGGGTCCACTCCCTGTCCCACTCCTTGATGCGCCGACGGTCGAGGTACCCACGGCCGACGCTCCCGATCCCGAACACCACGCCGCTCAGGGCGAGGGCGGCGGAGGCTCCAAAGAGCCCCGCCTCGACCGCCGCCTTGCCGGGCGTCGGGGGCTGTGTGCTCAGCCTCCCCCGGGTATCGATCCAGATCCTGACCGTGGAGCCGGCCTTCTTCCCGGTGGTCACCAGCGTCATGCCGCTGCGCGTGGAGCCGTCGAAGTTCGTCCAGCGGACCCTTGCCGATGCCAGGTCTCTGCCCATCCTCGAGGTCGCGGTGCGCGGGACGTCATCGAGGAGAACGGCGCGGAGGGGGGTCCGTTCGGCCCGTTGCTGGGCGAAGACCTGGTCGGCTGCATGGGCCGTCACCACACCGACCGCCGTGCCACCCACCGCGATGAGCACCCATACGGCCAGCATGAGCCATGCCTCGAGGACGTCGTCGCGACGCCGGACCGGGTTACTCCGCCATCGCCACAGCGGTACCCTCGTTCGCTTGCGCTTCCTGTTCGCGGGCTTGTCCTCGCGCATCTCTCCGCACCTCCTCGTCGTCACACACACGAAGGTGACAGCGGCGGCCTTGCGGTGACATGGGCCGGTCAGGTGGAGGCGAAGGGCCGATCGGGCCAAGCCCAGGCCGATGGTGGGCCGTTCGGCCCAGCACCCGTACGGCTCGTTGACCCGCCGTGGTGCTGTCCTCGGGTACGGCCCGGAGGCCCGGCCACTCCGCGGCGTGCACGGGATCAGGTGGGGTGACGCTCAACGACCGGGCCGCTTGAGTAGCCGTGATCCTGGAGCCGCGGCCACTCCGATGGCCTCGTGCGGTTGCGGGTTGCGCCCTCAGAATTATCAGCCCACTGAGGCGGTGAGGACCCCGCCGAGCACAGCGGCCAAGGCTTCGGGCAGGTGGTCGTACATCTCGAACACGCCATCCAGCCCCGCACCACGAAGAATTCGAAGGAACTGGTTGCTGTCAGTGACAAGCCGCAGCCGACCGTGCCGTTCCATGACCCTGTTCCGCGCCCGGCACAGCATCCCGAGTCCGGCACAGTCGACGAAGGACACGGCACGGAGGTCCAGCACGAGGTCGGGGAGAACGACGGCCGTCAGATCGTCCAAGCGTGCTCCAAGGGGCGCTGCCGTGAGGATGTCGATCTCACCGCGCAGCTCCAGGACGGTCGTCCCGCCGACGGCACGCTCGGTGTGGCGGGGTGCGAACGAGATGAGGGTTTCGACCATGGTCAGAGGAAATCCGGGCCGATGTGCGTGTCGGAAGGGCCGTCCGGCCCCCTTCGCCGCCACGCTTCCTCGGGCCGCTCTCCGGCCAAGGCGGGACCCGTGGCCCTCACCCGCGGCTGCCGGCGGGCTCAGCATGGAGTGTGATCCCCTCACCGGGCGAAGGACGGCCTGACTCATGTACCCGAACGATGGTTTCCGCGAACTCGGTCGTCACGAGTGCCTGCGCCTGCTGGCGACGGCGCCCATCGGCCGCATCGTCTACACGCGCAAGGCGCTGCCCGCGGTCGTGCCGGTCAACTTCGGCCTGGACGCCGACGGAGCGGTACTGCTGCGCACCTCGATGGCCTCCGAGCTGGCCCGCGCAGTCGACGGCGCGGTCGTCGCGTTCGAGGCGGACGCGACCGATGTGGAGACGCACTCCGGCTGGAGCGTCGTCGTCACCGGCCGGGCCGAGACCGTGACGGATGCGGCCGAGGCGGCCCGCCTGGAGCGGATCGGCCCGCGCTCCTGGGCTCCCTCGCCCGAGGAGGTCTTCGTGCGCATCGAGCCTGAACTGGTCACCGGGCGCGAACTCGTCGGGGGCCGCACGATGTACGGCCTCAACCTCTCCGCCTGACTGCTGGTCATCTGCGCCGTGACCTGGCCCGAAGGGCCCAACGGTGCGGGGCCGGACGGCGCGGCGACGGGTTCCCGCCGACCCTGCCCGGCGCGGTGGCACGCGAGGAGCATCGTCAGTGGAGCCGCTCACGGAACCGTCCGTGTGCGGTGTCGCGAACGATGCGGAGGCAGTGATGACCGTGGCAACCCGTCCGGACGTGGACGCACCCGCCGAGGCCTGGCGTGGATTCGCCGGCCGGCGCTGGCGCGAACGGATCGACGTACGCGACTTCATCCAGGCCAACTATACGCCGTACGAAGGCGGTCCGGAGTTCCTGACCGGCCCGACCGAGCGCACGCTCGCCGTCTGGCACAAGGTCAGCGCCCTGTTCCCCGAGGAGCGCCGCAAGGGCATCCTCGACGTGGACACCGCCACCCCTTCCACGATCACCTCGCACGCCCCTGGCTACATCGACCGGGAGCGCGAGCTGATCGTCGGACTCCAGACCGACGCCCCGTTGAAGCGCGCGATCATGCCGAACGGCGGGCTCCGGATGGTCGAGAACGGCCTGAAGGCGTACGGCTACGAGCCCGACCCGTTCGTGACCAAGGTCTTCGGTACCCACCGCAAGACCCACAACGACGGCGTCTTCGACGCCTACACCCCCGAGATGCGAGCCGCCCGCAAGGCCGGCATCATCACCGGGCTCCCGGACGCCTACGGCCGGGGCCGGATCATCGGCGACTACCGGCGCGTCGCTCTGTACGGCACCGACCGGCTGATCGAGGCCAAGCGGGCCGAGCGCGCCCTGCTGGACGGCCGGCCCTCCGCCCCGCACATCATCCGTGACCGCGAGGAACTCGCGGAGCAGATAAGAGCGTTGGGAGAGCTGGCGCGGATGGCAGCCTCCTACGGCTGTGACGTCACCCGCCCCGCGTCCACCGCCCACGAGGCCGTGCAGTGGCTCTACCTCGGCTTCCTGGCCGCGGTGAAGGAGCAGAACGGCGCCGCGATGTCGCTCGGCCGCACCTCGACCTTCCTGGACATCTACCTCCAGCGCGACCTCGATGAGGGGCGTATCGACGAGACCCGGGCCCAGGAGCTGATCGACGACTTCGTGATCAAGCTGCGGATCGTGCGCTTCCTGCGCACACCCGAGTACGACCAACTGTTCTCCGGCGACCCCACCTGGGTGACGGAGTCCATCGGCGGCATCGGCACCGACGGCCGCACACTCGTCACCCGCAGCTCCTTCCGCTTCCTGCAGACCCTCTACAACCTCGGGCCCGCGCCGGAGCCGAACCTCACGGTGCTGTGGTCGCCGCAGCTGCCCGAGGACTTCAAGCGGTTCTGCGCCCAGGTCTCGATCGACACGAGCTCCATTCAGTACGAGTCCGACGACCTGATGCGCCCGCGCACCGGCGATGACACCGCCATCGCCTGCTGCGTGTCGGCGATGGCGGTGGGCAGGCAGATGCAGTTCTTCGGCGCCCGGGTCAACCTCGCCAAGGCGCTCCTGTACGCGATCAACGGCGGTCGGGACGAGATGACCGGAGAGCAGATCGCACCCGAGATGCCCGCCCTGGCAGGGGGGTACCTGGACTACGAGGAACTGTCGGCGGCGTACGACCGGATGCTGGACTGGCTGGCGAAGACGTACGTCAACACGCTCAACGTCATCCACTACATGCACGACAAGTACGCCTACGAGCGCATCGAGATGGCCCTGCACAACCACCCCGTCCACCGCTACATGGCATGCGGCATCGCCGGGCTCTCCGTGGCCGCCGACAGCCTGTCAGCCGTCAAGTACGCCCGCGTGAAGGTGGTCCGGGACGACACCGGGCTGGCCGTGGACTACAAGGTCGAGGGCGCCTACCCGGCGTACGGCAACAACGACGACCGCGCCGACCGCCTCGCCGTCGGCCTGGTGGAATCCTTCATGGCCAAGGTGCGCAGGCACCCCACCTACCGGGACGCCGAGCACACCCAGTCGGTACTGACGATCACCTCGAACGTGGTCTACGGCAAGCACACGGGCAACACCCCCGACGGGCGGCGTGCCGGACAGCCCTTCGCCCCCGGAGCCAACCCGATGAACGGCCGCGACCGGCACGGTGTCGTCGCCTCGGCCCTGTCCGTGGCGAAGCTGCCGTACGAGGAGGCCCGGGACGGCATCTCGCTGACCACGACCATCACACCCGAGGGACTGGGCCACAATCCCACGGAGCGGGCCGGAAACCTGGTCGGCATCCTCGACGGGTACATGACCTTCGGTGGTTTCCACATGAACGTCAACGTGCTGAACCGGGCGACGCTCGAGGACGCCATGGAACACCCTGAGAAGTACCCCGAGCTGACGATCCGGGTCTCCGGATACGCGGTCAATTTCGTCCGGCTCACGCGTGAGCAGCAGCTCGACGTGATCAGCCGCACCTTCCACGGGTCGCTGTGAACACCGCGGCGACCTCAGCGGCACGGCAGGCGGTCCCGGCGACGGGACCGCTCACGGGCCGGGTGCACTCCTGGGACCTGTCCACCGGCGTGGACGGTCCCGGGACCCGGTTCGTCCTGTTCGTCAGCGGCTGCCCGCTGCGCTGCCTGTACTGCGCCAATCCGGACACCTGGCACATGCGCGACGGCCGGGAGACCTCGGTCGACAAGGTCATGGGGGAGATCGAGAAGTACCGGGGTTTCCTGGCCACTGCCGGGGGAGGGGTGACCTTCACCGGCGGGGAGCCGCTGCTCCAGCCGGCATTCACCGGCTCCCTCCTGCACCGCTGCAAGGAGGCCGGACTTCACACGGCCCTGGACACCTCCGGCTTCCTCGGCACGCGTGCCTCCGACGAACTCCTCGCCGACACAGACCTGGTGCTACTGGACATCAAGTCGTTCGACGCCGCCACTTACCGCGAGCTCACCGGCGGCCGGCTGGCCCCCACGCTCAACTTCGCCACCCACCTGGACCGGCTGGCCGTCCCCGTGTACATCCGTTACGTCCTCGTCCCAGGCTGGACAGACGACCCGTCCGCCGTGGACGCTCTCGGCGCCTTCCTGGCCGGGCTGAGCAACGTCGACCGGGTGGACGTCCTGCCCTTCCACAAACTCGGCGCCCACAAGTACGACGCTCTGGGTATCGACTTCCCGCTACGCGACACGCCCGTGCCCGATCCGGAGCTGACGGAACGCGTGCGCGAGCAGTTCCGGGAGCACGGGCTGCGGGCGTTGTGAGTAGGCCCATCTCCTGCGCGCGTTCACCCACGCGTGGGCCACACGGCCTCCGCACAGGGACCTGAGGCCTCTCCTGTCCCAAGTACACGGCCTCGACACTGAATTCGAGACTTTGAAGGAGGCCGGGATGCCCCGCACCATCACCGCAGGCCTGGACGGATCCTCGGAGAGCCTGACCGCCGCCGAATGGGCGGCCAGGGAAGCCCTGCTCCGAGACCTCCCGCTGCACTTGGTCCACGCCCTTGGACGGCAGCTCTACGCGCCCCTGGACGGCGTGGTCGCGGTGGTCGACAACCTCACCTACCGCCTGGACGACAGCCACGTCCAGCCTGCCGAACAGGCCCTGCACGGCTAGGTCGATGACTGGCTGCGCAAACTGTGAGGGGAGGCGGACCGCCGTGACCGGCGAGGTCCTGGTCGCGTACGCGACGACGAACGGATCGACCGCGCAGATCGCCGAAGCCGTCGCCCAGGTCCTGTGCAAGGAGGGGCTGACGGCCGAGGCACAGCGTCTCTAATCAGCTAAGCGATCCCGTGCGGACCGTGAGGTCTGACACGGGTTCTGCCCACCTGGGCGGGGACGCATGAGCGTGGAGATGGAA
>NZ_JBITGJ010000045.1:0-69121 GCF_044456925.1 Streptomyces sp. NPDC050743 | reverse complement strand
ACACCTGGCCCAGCTCGACCTGGCCGCATAAGCACCGCCCACGCGGCCGTTTCACGGATTTCCCAACGGAGTCCTTCAGGGAGGGGAGCCTTCAATCGCTACATCGGCGCCACCTCGGCGCAGGCGATGGATCGCGGACTCAGTGTGATGCTCGTGCCTGACCCGACCAAGCGGCCGACACCACCACTGGCGCTGTCGCTCGATGGCTACATCGTGACGATGCCGCACGTGGACGATCCGGTGATCGGCCTCCTCGAACGGCGTGGGATCCCGTACGTGACGCTGGGACGCGATCCCAGCCGCCCGGATTTCACCGGCTGGGCCACCGAGGACGAGGGCTCCAGCTTCTGGCGCATCTACGAGCATTTCGCCGCATCCCGTGCCCGATCGATCGTGCTGTTGCGCGGAACCGACCCCAACGCGTGGAACATCGACAGCGAGGCGACGTACTGCGCATGGTGTGAGAGGGCGTTTGATCTAGGAAGATTGCCCCCTATCTCCCAGTAAGTTCCTCGCCAGGTAGGGGTGGTCTCGCCCGTTATACGTTTGGTGAGGTTGTCGATCGAGGCGATGTGGATCATGGCTTCGGAGTTGGCGGTGAGGGTCTCGTAGTCTCGGGCGAGGCGCCGGTGAAGCATGATCCATCCGATGCTGCGCTCTACCACCCAGCGCCTTTTCACGACATAGAAGCCGCACTTCTCGGAGTTGCGGTTGACGACCTCGACGTCGATTCCGAGGGTGGCACCGTGCTCGACTACGGCGTTCTTGAAGCCGGTGTCGACCCAGCTTTTCGCGATGGTCGGGTAGGTTTCTTTCGCTTGGTCGAGGAGGCGTATCCCCATTGCGTTCTCGGAGAGGCCGGCGCCGGCGACGGTCACGGCGAGGATGAGGCCGATCGTGTCGGTCAGGATGCCCCGTTTCCGGCCGACGATCTAATGGGCGGTAGCTGAGGTTGCTGAAGGCGCCTCCTCGGCGCCGGCCGCAGGCGTCAGCACAACGTCTGCCGACGATCCGGGCCTTGAGCCCTCAAAGAAGACTGACGTGTGCTGACGCTCGCAGTCGGCGTCGAGAGCGATCACTTGACCACCGATGATGATCGTGGTCCAAGCCCCCTGCGGGAACTACCTCTTACGTGCTCGGGAGCCATCCAGCTCCGATCAAGACCGAGGGCCCCGGAGGTCGCTGGGGTCATGAACGGCTAATCGGATGTCGGGCCACCGAGCCCTTCCATTAGAGAGACGCATGCCCTGCACGGCTGTGACCAGCCACAACACAGGTCCGATGAGAAAGCGTGAGGCGAGTGAGAGCGTTCTGCGGCATCGACTGGGCCAGCGACCACCACGACATAGCCGTCATCGACGAAACGGGTTCACTGCTCGCCAGGGCTCGCATCGATGACACGGCAGAAGGGCTCGACCAGCTGCTTCGTATGCTTGCCGAGCAAGGCGACTCCCCGCAGGATCCCGTTCCGGTGGCCATCGAGACCTCCCGCGGACTCCTGGTCGCCTGCCTGCGGGCGACGGGCCGCCCCGTCTACGCCATCAATCCGATGGCCGCCGCCCGGTACCGGGACCGGCACACGGTCTCCCGCAAGAAGTCCGACCACTTGGACGCCATGGTGCTGGCGAACATCCTCCGCACCGATGCCGCAGCTCACCGCGTGCTTCCCGCAGACTCCGAAGTGGCCCAGGCCGTCGCGGTCCTTGCCCGTGCCCAGCAGGACGCAGTCTGGGACCGAACCCAGGCCGGCAACAAGCTGACCTCCCACCTGCGCGAGTACTTCCCCAGCTATCTGGCCGCCGTCGGACACCGCCGCGAGGGCATCTATCACCCCATAGCCCGGGCTCTTTTGGCCGCGGCGCCCACCCCTCACCAGGCGGCCAAGCTGACCCGGGCGCAGCTGCGGGCCGTGCTGAAGAAGGCCGGCCGGAAGAACACCATCGACAGGGAGGTCGAGCGTTTGCATGGCGCGCTGCGCGCTTCTCAGATGCGCCATCTACCCCTTGTCGAGGAGGCCATGGGGCGCCAGGCGCTCGCGCTGCTTCGGCAGCTGGAGGCCGCGTGCGCGAGTGCTGACGATCTCGCCGAAGCCGCAGTCCGGGCGTTCGAGGCCCACGCTGACGCTGAGATCATCACCAGTTTTCCCGGGCTGGGCCCGCTCAGCGGGGCCCGAGTTCTGGCCGAGATCGGCGACGACCGGACCCGGTTCGCCGACGCCAGAGGCCTGAAGGCGTACGCAGGATCCGCTCCCGTCACAAGGGCCTCCGGCAAGAGCGTGTCCGTCGCGGCCCGCAGGGTGAAGAACCAGACTGGCCGGCGTCGGCTACATGTGGGCCTTCTCGGCGATGGCCCACTCCGAGGGAGCTCGGGCCCACTACGACCGTCGACGTGAGGCTGGAGATCGACACACGGCCGCCCAGAGAAACCTCTTCAACCGGATGATCGGCTGCCTTCACCACTGCCTTTTCCACCGCGTCCCGTTCAACGAGGCCGTGACCTTCCCAACCACGCGAGAACCCCACCTCGCCCTGGCAGCTTGACTCCTTCTTCGCATCGGATGCCTTCTTCGCGGCATCGGTTCCCTGGCTGGCCAGAGGCACGTTGGTGGAGGTCTTGACGCTCTGGGTGTCGATGACGGAGGCGGTCGGCTCGGGCTTGCGGCCTTCCTTCACACGGGCCAGGCCCGTGAGGTCGTAGTTGAGCTGGGCGAAGACTCCCTCGTCGCGCCAGGCGGCGAGCCGACAAATGATGATTGCATCAGAACTGACAAAACCCCGCCGGGCATGCGATCGGCGTCGGCCTAGGGCGGCCTCGCCGGCGCCTCCTGGGCCTGTCCGGTGGCGGGGTCGCCCTCTTCCTGTGCGCAGTGATCGTCCACGCGACTTCGGAGGGGTACGGGCAGCCCCGCGGCCAGGCCGGGTGCCGGCGAGTCCATGGCGACCGCCGCCAACGACAACTCGCCCAGGGGGTGCGCGCTCCATGCCCCGGGTGGCGCGGTGTGACGTACGTCCCTGTGAGACAGGTTGACTCACAGACCCCTGTGAGTCAACCTGTCTCACAGGGGGTCGCAGACAGTGATGAAAAAGCGAGTACCCCGTTCCCTGCCTGGAGGGTTTGTCCCCCATGTCCCAGAACGCCGTCGCCGCCGCTCGCGGCGCTGAGGCCGCACCTGAGAAGGTGCCTGTCGGACCGTCACAGCGACGCCGCTGGTGGATCCTGGGCGTTATTTCCGTCGCCCAGCTGATGGGCGTCCTCGACGGCACCATCGTGAGCATCGCCCTGCCGTCCGCCCAGCACGAACTGGGCTTCTCGGACGCCGAACGGCAGTGGGTGGTCACCGGCTACGCGCTGGCCTTCGGCAGCCTGCTGCTGCTCGGCGGCCGGATCGCCGACCTCGTCGGACGCAAGGTGACCTTCCTGGTGGGTCTGGCCGGCTTCGCGGCCGCTTCCATGGTCGCAGGCGCGGCGCACAGTTTCCTCATGCTCGTCACCGCGCGCGTGATCCAGGGCATGTTCGCTGCCCTGCTGGCCCCGTCCACGCTGTCGCTGCTGACCACCACCTTCACCGATCAGCGCGAGCGGGCTAAGGCTTTCACCATCGCGAACTCGGTCGCCCTTGCGGGCGGGGCTGTTGGCCTGGTCCTTGGCGGGGCACTGACCCAGTACCTGGACTGGCGCTGGAACATGTACGTCAACCCGACTCTTGCGGTGGTGGCGTTCATCGGCGGGGCGGCGCTGCTGCAGCGCACCCCGCGCGACACGTCCGCCAAGCTCGACGTCCTCGGCACCCTGCTGGTCTCCGCCGGCCTGTTCTGCCTGGTCTTCGGTTTCTCGAACGCCGGGACGCACGGCTGGGGTTCGGTGGCGACCTGGGGCATGCTGGCGGCCGGTGCCGTCCTGGTGGCCCTCTTCCTGTGGTGGCAGAGCAAGGCGGCGTATCCGCTGCTGCCCCTGCGGGTCCTGCTGGACCGTAACCGCGGCGCCTCCTTCGCCGCTCTCTTCGTCAGCGGCGCGGGCCTGTTCGGCGTGTTCCTGTTCCTGACCTTCTACCTGCAGCAGAGCCACGGCTACAGCGCCCTGCAGACCGGTTTCGCCTTCCTGCCCATGTTCGCGGCGATGACGCTGTCCTCCGCGGTGGCCAACAACGTCCTGGTGGCACGCATAGGCCCCAAGCTGGTCGTACCGCTGGGCATGGCCCTCGCGTCCGTCGGTCTGGTCTGGATGACCACGCTGGACCTCCACAGTGGATACGTCGGGCAGATACTTCCCCAGTTGGTCATCTTCGGCATGGGACTGGGCGTGATCATCGCGCCCGCGATGACTTTGGCGACCTCCGGCGTGGCCGCCTCCGACGCCGGGGCGGCATCCGCCGCCGTCAACACGATGCAGCAGATCGGCGGGTCCATCAGCATCGCCCTGCTCAACACCATGGCCGCCGGCGCCATCACCGCCTACCTCTCCACCCGCGACTCCAAGGACCCCGGCGTCCTGGCCCAGGCCAACCTCGAGGGCTACACCACCGCCTACGCGTGGGGGGCGGCCATCTTCCTCATCGGCCTGGTTGTCACCGCCCTGCTCTACCGCCGTGGCGCGCCCCAGCAGGACGAGAACGCCGCCTCTACCGACCACATGTGACTCGAACGGGTCAGTCCGAGCGGAGCGCAGGTGAAGGATCCCGTCACCCTGTCTGCTGTATGGGCAGACAGGGACGCCGGTGCCGAAGGCAGCCGCTGACTGTCAGGGCGGGCCGGTCCGAACCGTCAGCCCAGCGCGCGGTCGAGGTCGAACGCGACGCTGGTGAGAGCGGGATGGGCGAAAGCCTGGGGGGCTTCACCGCGCCGGCGGGCGGCAGGTCGTGGGGGAGGTAGTCCCACTGGCAGCCGGTGCGGGACTGGTACAGCAGGGCGTTGACGATCTCCCGCATGTCGTAGTCGCCCTGGTGACCGCTGACGGAGGTGTGCCGGGCCTTCCAGGCGGTGATCACGGGCTCGATCAGGGCCCAGCGCTCCTCGGATAAGTCACTCTTGTAGGGCTGGCGGTCGCTCACGGGAGACACTCCAGCGCGGCCGGGCCTCTTGATCAGCGCTGATGCGGCGGTCTCACACGTTCCGGTGACGACAGATGCGACATCACGTCACATACCGCCCTCTGAGTGCGCCGGGATCATGCCGCGTGTCTACAGGTCGGCCGAGCGCGCCGGCGAGAACATCACACACGCGATCGTGGACGACGGGATTCTCGATGCGATCCTGTGCCACACCGGTCGTCAGGCGGCTGGAGTGCTCGCGGGCCTCACGGCTCGCGGCGTCGCTGTGCCCGATCGGACGATGCTTGCCGCGGCTTCCGACTCCGAGCACACCCGACACAGCCGGCCCGCCATCTCGGTAGTCGAACTCAATGCACCCGCAACGAGGGCGTTGGTCGCGGCGAGGTGGGTCAGGCGCAGCAGCACGAGATCGTGATGCCGTCCGCGTGTGTGCGTGTGATGGCATCGGAGTGGTCGGCGAGCGCGACCTGAGGTTAGTCGATCAAGCCTTTCACGTGGGCGGATGATTTAGTCGCCGGATCCCAGAGGGGCCGGTCGCGCACCGGTGCCACCAAACGTCAAAGGATCTACGGTAAATCTATTGACTTTGCGCAAATAGTGTGATTTCTAGTGACTAGACCACAACACCGAAAGAGTCGCAAAGTCGGTGAGGACGTCTAGTCGGCGGAGCGACTTGGACAGGATGTGGTTCAGGCCCCCGGCAAGCCGGCGCGATACCGAGGCGACAGTGACGACTGAAGCCCCAGGACACGCGCAGCACTACCGGGGACTGTTTTGCCTCCAGAGTCTTCGCACCGTGACTTGGCGCAGTGCGAAGACTCTGCCATGCCGAGGCTCCGGGGATTCGAGAAGCATCAGGTGAAGGTGGCGTCCTCGGGGCAGTCTTCCCTCTCGCGCCAGACGAGCACGTGCAGTGCCTGAGAGCTGGGGCGCTGTGCTGATCGCACACCCACGCGTCATTCCGAGCATTTCGCGGGTCCCCGGGCGCTCCTCCTGAAAGATCCGCATGTCGTTGGTGCCGCGGAAGATCGTCGGCTCGATGCGGTAGCCCTCCAGACCGGCAACGGCGTGGGGATTGCCGCCGGTCAGGAGCTCGGCGCCCCTTCTTGCCGATGTCGATGTAGGACAGGATCTTCTCGTACTGGTCGTTGCTGGCCTGGGCGCCGATCATGGTGGCCGTGGTCCAGCGGGTCGCCGCTGACGATGGCCTCGGTGCGCTCGGCGCAGCGGGCCATGAACTCGTCGTCGATCGATGAATGGATCAGGGCGCGCGAGGGGCAGGTGCCCACCTAGGGGGAGTATCCGTTCGGCTCCAGCGCGAGCAGTGTCCTGGAGCGGGCACGGGCACCCAGGCGGCCAACGGGTTCCCCCGTACGGTGCCGCAGGCGGGGGTACTCGCCGCCATGCTGGGCGCCGCGGGCTTTGTAGCGGGCTTTGTATTGGACGCGGTGCTGGAGTTCACCGCTCCCGAAGAAGCCGTGGCCCGGCTGTTGGGCCGCGGCCGGCCGGACGACACCGAAGACGTCATCCGGCACAGGCAGCGGGTGTACCAACACCAGACCGCACCCCTGCTCACCCACTACTCGGCCATCCTTCTGACGGTCGACGCCGTCGGCCCGGTCGAGGACATCACAGCGCGGGCCCTGGCGGTCCTGTCGGACGCGGAACGACGGGCCGGGTAAGCGATCTCGGCCACAAGTGGCCACCGGCGTGACCGGTGCCACGCGGTCGCAGTCGGTGCAGCGCGCAGTGGGCGCAGCGCGTCGGTGACGGCCGTGGTCCGGCCGGTGGCATCGGCGAGATCGGCCAGAAGACGGGACCCGGCAAGCAGAAAGTGCCTTCCTGCTGTGATGACAGAAGCCCTGGACAAGCCTCATCATCCCACCCACCCACCCATGAGGGCTGGGCCTGTCAAGCGTAGAAGTGGCCCCGGCCTGCGGCTTTTTGTTCTTCGCCGAGGCGCTGTGCCTTGTGGGTCTTCCTCGCGTGCTTGTCTGGGAGGGCTACCATGCAGAGCCCCGAATCGGGAGCGAGGAAGCGTCACCAGTGTTCAGGGATTTGGTCGTTGACGCCCCGATGTGCTGATGGCCAACTCCGCTTCGCCCCCGGCCGCCTTCCAGGACTTCCTGGGCCGCCGCGAAGTCCCCCGGCTGAGAACCGGGCGGGCCGTCAGCGAACGACCTCGACGACTGCAAGTTCCCGACAGCGTCGAGCTCAGGCCGGGAAGCCGTAGCCGTAGCCTTGAGCGTCCAGCTGGTTCAGGAGACGGGCGAGCGCCTGCACCGTCTGCGAACGGTCACCGCCGCCGTCGTGCATCAAGATGATCGCGCCGGGTCGCAAGTCCTGGTTGATGTTGCGCAGGATGCCGTCCACACCTGGACGCCGCCAGTCGTTGGCGTCAGCGCTCCAGCCGAGCGACTGCAGGTGGTTGGCGCCGGCTATCCCCCGGATCGTCGGGCTCCAGTCGCCGCCGGGTGCCCGGTAGTACATCAGCTTCACGCCGTTTCCCGCGGCGTTGGTTATCTCGCGCTTGGCGTCGACGATCTCGTGGATGTTGTACTCGACCGACTTGCGGTGCTGCTGCTCGTCATGATGGACCGAGTGGTCGCACAGCCGGTCCCCGTCCGCGACGATCGCCTTGGTCAGGTACGAGTAGCGCTGGGCGAGCGGCCCGACCTCGCAGAACGTGGCTTTCGCGTGATGCTGAGCGAGGAGCGCGAGTATCTGCGGGGTCCACCGCGGGTCTGGGCCGTCGTCGAAAGTGAGCGCTACGGACTTGCCGCGGCCCTCCACCCCGTGGCCGACCAGCGCGTCGGAGCCCGTCGGGGCGCTCGGCAGTTGCCCGGAGGTATTCGCCGAGCCGGATGGCGAAGCGGGCCCGGACGGCACCGCGGCGGAATCTCCGTTGCGGCCGGACTGCGTTCCTCCTGCCGTGCGGCCGGATGTCGACGCGGACGGGGAAGCGGACGAGGGCGACGGCGCCCGGGACGACAAGTGCGGCCTGGAAGAGGAGAGCGTCGTCGAGGGAGTCACGCTGCTGGGCGAGCTCTGGGGTGTGTGCCCGCCTGCGTGCTGCCCGCACGCCGTGAGCACGGCTCCCGCGATCGCCGCCGTGAGGGCGGTTGCCGTCACCACTTTGATTCTGGCCGACGCCACAGATCTCCCTCCGTCGGCACCACTCGGTGCTCAAATCGGTGCTGGTACTGGTCATGTCGAGGCAGGGCTGAGCGCAGGCGCGCTGCCGGTCGACGGCAGGCGGCATCCATGGTCAGGGTCCGCTGGTGATCTACTTCCCTGTGCGTCAGCGCCCAGGGGTAACCGGTCGCTCCAAGTCCTCCGGGAGGTCGGTCTGGCGGCGGGCTCCGTCGCCCGGCCGCGGATCCTCCGGTTCTCGATGGAGATGGCTATCCGGTTTACGCCTGATGTCCGACCACACTAAGGGAGGCCTGTCGCCTTGCTTAACAATTCCAATCTGTGAGGAATGTCGCATTAGTCCTGAGATGAAAGGGGCCGAGCCGAAAACAAAGCCGTCGGAATCGACCCACCACCGGACGTCATCACCTCCGTAGCTCAAGACCCACATCGGACGGCTACTCGCCAAGCTGGAGGCTCGGGACCGCGCTCAACTAGTCATCGCCGCACCGGGAACTCGAGCGGACGTGCGTGGCGAGGCACTGAATGCTGTGGCTGAGCCCCGGATCTTGAGCGACGGAGTGAAAGGGCCTTCACCTGGTCCGATAGGGCTTGTCCAGGGCTTCTGTCGTCTCGCAGAGGAAGGCACTCTCTGGGTGCGCACGACCACCGAGGCTCTGCGTCTGCTGCCTCGTGGCACCGGGCACGCTCCGGAGCGGATCGCGGTGGACCTTGCGGTGATGCTCGCCGACGGCGGCCAGGCCATCGCGGACTTGGCCGTCCTGCGCGACCAGCCTGCGGTGTTCGGCCCAGTCGCCTCCACTGCGACCGCCGCAGGGAAGGACTCCGGCGAGCTTGAGTGCGCGAGTGGCCTCGGCCTCAGCCGCCGTCGAGTAGCCGTAGCAGGCAGCGACCCCGCCGGCTGTCCGGGCGGGGCCTTCGTCAGGCGGTGGGGCGGCACACCCGGCATGGCGTCTGCCGGACCTGCTTCGCCTCTCCGGACCTGCTTCGCCTCTACCGTGAGGTGCACGACGGGCGCACACTGTATCTCGACCACATGGACCCACCACACGAATCCGAGGCCACCTGCATGTGCCGAGCACATGTCGGATCCGTTCGCTGGGCCATATGGTGCGCGGCACGCGACCGGACGCTCGCAATTCGGTGCGGGACGAGATGAGGAGTCGCCGAAATTGACGTGTCACGCCGAGGCCCCTCGCCGCGAGGCCACGCCGGAGACCGATCCGTACGAAGAACTGAGCGTGCCCGTCAGCGGCGGCGAACTCGCTGTGCTGCGCTGGCCTGCGGCCGAGCCATGCGCCCCCGTTGTGCTCGCGGTGCACGGCATCACCGCCAACGCTCTTTCCTGGGCCCGGGTCGCCCACCACCTCGCGGGCCAGGCCACTCTGATCGCGCCCGATCTGCGGGGCCGCGGCGGCAGCCGGTCGCTGCCCGGCCCGTACGGCATCGCCGCACACGCCGCGGACGTGGCGTCGATCGCCGAGGCGTTCGGGCTGCGGGGGGCGGTGCTCACCGGCCACTCGATGGGCGCCTTCGTCAGCGCGTTCACCGGCGTGCACCATCCTGGGAGGTTCGCCTCGCTCGTCCTCGTCGACGGCGGGCTCGGCTTCCCCGCACCGACCCATCTGGACCCCGACGTGCTCCTCGACGCCGTCATCGGCCCGGCGATGCGCCGGCTGGCCATGACCTTCCCCGACCGGCAGGCATACCGTGACTACTGGCGGGATCATCCGGCCTTTTCCGGCTCGTGGTCGCCGTGGGTGGATGCCTACATCCGACGCGACCTCGTCGGCGCGGAACCACGATTGCGCTCGTCCTGCGTCCGCGACGCGGTGCGCGTCGACGGCACGCAGGTGCTGTGCGATCCGAAGGTGCTGGCTGCGGCAGGTCAACTGGAGCTGCCCGCCCGTCTTTTGTGGGCCGACCGGGGCCTGATGGACGAGCCGCAGGGGCTGTACGACGAGCAGCGGCTGGCCGCCGCCGGCCTCGACCCCGCCCGGCTGACGACGCACCGGGTGGCCGACGTCAACCATTACACCGTGCTCATCGGCGACGACGGCGCGCGCACAGTGGCCGGCCATCTGCTCGACGCGGCGGGCACGAGCGGCGACACGGCCAGCACCAGCGGCTAGCCGGCTGAACCGCCGGCAAGCACGGGGCTTCCGCGTGACGTAGTTGTTCCGGATGCAGGAGAGTGAGCTATGCGTGTTCCGATGACGGTCGCCGATTTTCTCGAGCGGGCCGAGCTGGGTTTCGCCTCCGACACCGGTGTGGTGGACGAGCCGGATCAGCCAGGCGTGCCGGTACCGGAGTCGACGTACGGGCGGCTGGGTGAGCGGGTGCGCGCCTGGCAGGCGGGGCTGGACGCGCTGGGCGTGGGTGAGCGAGAGCGGGTGGCGGTGGTCAGCCACAACTCCGCACGGCTGCTGGAGCTGTTGTTCGCGGTGCCGATGAGCGGCCGGATCTGCGTGCCGGTCAACTTCCGCCTCAAGCCCGACGAGGTCGAGTACGTGGTGCAGCAGAGCGGCTCGTCGGTGCTGTTCGTCGACCCGGAACTGGACGAGGCGCTGTCCGGAGTCAAGGCGCGCCACCGGTTCGTCCTCGGGGAGCAGACCGAGACCGAAGCGATGCGGTTCGGTGTAGCCCCCCGCCCGTGGTCGGACCCGGACGAGGATGCCACCGCGACGATCAACTACACGTCAGGGACCACGGCCCGCCCGAAAGGGGTGCAGCTGACTCACCGCAACATTTGGGTGAACGCGATGACCTTCGGGCTGCACACCAGGGTGTGGGAGCGCGATGTGTACATGCACACGCTGCCGATGTTCCACTGCAACGGCTGGGGCATGCCATACGTGATGGCCGGACTGGGCGTGAAGCAGGTGGTGTTGCGCAAGGTCGACGGCGCGGAGATCCTGCGCCGGGTCGACCGACACGGAGTGACGCTCATGTGCGGCGCGCCGACGGTCTGGAAGGCGGTGCTGGATGCGGCTGCTTCCTGGCAGGGAGAGATCCCTGGCCGTGATCGGGTACGGATCGTGTGCGCGGGGGCTCCGCCGCCGAGCACGCTGATCCAGCGGGTGGGGGAGGAACTGGGCTGGGAGTTCACGCAGATCTACGGCCTGACCGAGACGTCCCCGCTGCTCACGTTCAACCGGTCCAGGGCGGCGGATGCTGGACTGCCCGTTGAGGAGAGGGCGCGCAAGCTGTCCCGTGCAGGACTGCCCGCGCTGGGAGTCAGGCTGAAGGTCTCCGAGACCGGCGAGGTCCTGGCCCGGTCGAACGTCGTGCTGGACGGGTACTGGGACAAGCCGCAGGAGACCGCGGTGGCCCTGAAGGGCGGGTGGTTTCACACCGGCGACGGTGGCAGGATCGACGAGTCCGACGGTCACCTGACGATCTCCGACCGGAAGAAGGACGTGATCATCACAGGCGGCGAGAATGTGTCTTCGATCGAGGTGGAGGACGCCATCTTCAGCCATCCGGCGGTCGCCGAGGTCGCCGTCATCGGGGTGCCGGACGAGAAGTGGGGCGAGACGATCAAGGCCCTCGTGGTGCTCGCCGAGGGAGCCACGGCGGCCGAGGCCGACATCATCGCCCACTGCAAGCAGCGCATGGCCGGCTACAAGGCGCCGACGAGTGTCGAGTTCCGTGATGCCATCCCCCGTACGGCCACCGGCAAGATCCAGAAGTTCAAGCTCCGCCAGCCGTACTGGTCCGGCCCGGACGGGAAGGTCAACTGACCGCCGGCCCCATGGTGGCTCGGCCGAACAACTCCAGGGACACGCTTGAGGGGTCGTTCTCCAACGAGGTTTCATCGTGGAATCAGTGTGTGATCCCGTCGTGTCGGGTCGAGCCAGGAGACGGGTGTCAGTGGGTCCTGCTGCCCGCGCCCCCCTCGGTCCACGGCTTCCAGGACGTGCCGTCCGCGGACAGGGTGCCCGCGATCGCGAGAGCGCCACCGAGGCGTCCGACGGGGTCATGGAGAGCAACTACAACTTTGGCGGCGTTCCCAAGCGTCAGGAGCGACCAGTGCACCCAGTGCCGGGCGACCGCCTGCAACTCACTGGTCGTGCATGGCGCGCTGGTCACGACGGTCTGGAGGGTGCGCCGGGTGGAGAGGTCGATCTGGGGCAGTGACCCCGCGGTGGAGCCGGGACACACACCGTGGAGCCCGACAGCGCGGCGGCGGACACGGGGCGGCCGAAGAACACATGGCTGTTGCCGCCCGCGTCACCGTCACTGGCCGGTCGTCGGTGGCAGCAGCAGGGGCGCGAGCTCGTCGAGCAGCGCGATGATCCGCTCGGCACGGCCGGGGTCGGCAATGGCTCTGGTGATCGCCTCGTCGGCGCGGTGGTCGGCGCGAGAGCGTACGGCTCTGCGTGCCCGGTCGGTCAGGCGCACGAGGGTCCGGCGGCCGTCGGCGGGATCGGGAACCGTCTGAAGCAGACCGCGCTCACGTAGGCGAGCGACCGAAGCGGAGACGTGGCTCTGAGCGAAACCGGTGCGCGCGACGATCTCCCGGACAGAGCAGTCGGGGTTCCGGAACGCATCCGCGATCACGGCCACCTCGCCCGGCGTGAGCGAGGTCGGGCCGGCTTGATCAATGGCGTCACGGCCCAACTCGGTCAGATACTTGCCGAGTTGGAGCAGCTGCATCCCGTCCATGGCTCAAATATATCGTCGCAGATGCATCGGTGCCGATGTAATGTCGGGCGTCATGACGCACTGGCAACCGTTGAGCGCCGTGTCGAAGACGGCGCTGGCCGTGGCCCGGGTCCGTGCTGACGAGAGCGCAGCCGGCAACGCCTTGTTCGATGATCCGTACGCTGCGGCCTTCCTGGCCGCCTCGGGGGAGCCGATGCGACCGCGGCAACGTTTCGGTCGGCTGGCGGCCGCGCTGAGGTTCCAGACGGTGATCCGCACCCGCTTCTACGACGACCAGCTCCTCCAGTCTGGCTGCGATCAGGTGGTCCTACTGGCAGCCGGACTGGACACCCGTGCCTACCGGCTCCCCTGGCCACCTGGGACCCGCTTGTACGAGCTCGACCTGCCGCCGGTCCTCGACTTCAAGCACCGCGTGCTGGCAACGGAGTCCGCCGACCCACGCTGCGACCGCACCGCCGTGCCCGCGGACCTGCTGAGCACCACCTGGGCCGACCGGCTGGTCGATGCCGGCTTCAACCCCGACCGACCGACCGCCTGGCTTGTGGAAGGCCTGCTGGTCTACCTCACCGCCGACGAGGCAGCCGCACTGCTCCGCACCGTCGGCGAACTGTCGGCACCCAGCAGCCGACTCGCCCTGGAGCGAGGACGCAGCGGACAGACCGTTCTCGACGACCCGTCCCTCGCCCACATCACCTCGCTGTGGAAAGGCGGCCTGGGCGCCGGCACCGCCGAGTGGCTCGACGACCACTGCTGGAACACGCAGGCCCATCCACTCGACACCGTCGCGGCGCACTACGGCCGGCCAACAGCCAACCCGTCCGGCACCGGCTTCATCACAGCCGTGCGCACCACGCGCTAGCTGTTCTGTGGCGGGAGGTTGTGGACGGACGAGCCGAGACCGGCTGCCTGCGTCCGGCCCGCTGCGTCGTGGACGACAACTGGAGCCTGCACCGTGCTGCGGAACGCTTCCAGGTCTCGCCCACCCCCTTCACCGACGCTGCGGTGAAGGCGCACGCCGTGGTGGCGGTCCCCGGTTCGATGGCCGCCTACGCGCGCGAGCCGTACGGGTTGCTGCGCGAGCTCGACCAGCAGGGGTGCGCCCTCATTGTCGCGTCCTTGCCGGGACCGGTCCCATCGCAAAGGGCCGCGACCACGGGCGGAAGGGCCTGTGGTCGCGGCGCCGTCCGTCTCCCGGCGTCCGCCGACGGCATCCCCGGTCCCAGGGCTGAGCGGGCGCCGGTCCGGGCCGAGCGGCCCTGTCACCGGTGCACGGTGAGCGGGATCGTGTCGACGGTGACTGGCTTGCCGTCCTTCGGTGAGTTGAAGTACGCCGTCAGCTGGCCGGGGCCGGTGCGTGCGGCCTTGAAGGGGAACGTCACGTCGAACGTGCCACGGGTCCCGGTTCCGGACGTTGCCCGTACCCGTACGTCGGCGGCCGTACGGCCGCTTGTGTCGGTGACCTTGAGCCGGAACACGGCCTCGAACGTGTTGGCGGTGCCCCACACGCGCAGTGGGGTGCGGACGGTGTCGCCGATGAGCGGGGATTCGATCAGGACGGCTGGGGTGAGGTCCTCGAAGTCGGCGCGGCCCAAGGGATGGTCGAGGACGATGCCCTCCCCGCCGAAGTGCTTCACCGGCTTGCCGTCGATTTCGAACCGCACCTTCTGCAGGGTGGAGAACCGGGTCACAGTGAACACGACCTGGGCGAGCCGCGCTCGCAGGGACAGGGTGCCGCCGCCGTCGTCGTACCGGCCGGACAGGTCGACGGTGGCGAGGTGGTCGCGGACCACCACGGAGTGCAGGGTCGTCCCGGACGGGATGGCCGTGCCGCGGCCGTTGTCCCGCTCGGAGCGGTTCGGTCCCGCCAGCAGGGCGCGGACGGCCCCGGAGACGGTCGAAGGGGCGGCGACGGTGCGCGGGGCGGCGGAGATGTGCTCCCCGTGGAGGAAGTACACGGCGGTGTGGATGCTCCGCGCCTGCGGCGCCGACGAGGCGCTCGTCGAGGGCGCGGTACCCGTCGTGGTGCTGGTGCCGCCTCCGGCGCCGGTGGACGGCGAGGGCGTTTGCGAGGTGCCTTGTGAGTTACCTCCCGCCGTGCCCCGCGAGGGTCCGGTTCCGGTCGTGGATTCGGTCGGTCGGCTGCTGCCATCCGGTGCCGTGGTGCCGTTGCCGGTCCCGCACGCCCCGACGACGAGGAGCGGCAGGCTCAGTGCCGCGACGTACATACGTGAACGGCGCCCGCGCAGGCGGGCAGCCGGGATCGTTCTGCTCATGGTGACCTCCTCCGACACCTCCAGCTAAGCGCCGCAGCAAGCCGCCCGCCAGGGACCGCACGGCACAGATGCGGAGGCCGTACGGCTCCATTGATCCGCGCGGTGGGATCGGCTCGCTCGCCGCGCCGGCGTCGGCCCGCGAGTTGGTCGACAGGGATGGCCCCCTTGATTCCGAGTCTGCGCAGACAAGCGCAGAAGGAGCGCGCCGAGTAGCCCTTGTCCGCCACCCCCCGCTCCGGGCTGATGCAGGGCCGGCGCGGGCCCCTTCAGACGTGGGCCAACATCGGTGACGTCGAGATGCCGTTCGGCGCGCTGGGTCTTTCCTTGCAGGCCTGGCCGGCCGCTGCGTCAAGGGCGCTCCGGACGACGCTCCGGCCCGGCCAGAACCTGCGCCGCGCCCTGCGGCCGAGGCCGGAGTCGTGCTCTCGGACGAACGCGGAGAGGCCGACCGCATCGGCGGACGACGTGCCGGACGCCACGACGGCTTGTCTCACTCCAATCGGCATCTGCTGCCCGGTCATGCTCTTGATCGACGATCACCGATACCCGCCTCTCCTCGCTCGTCTCCTGTCAGCAGCCGCGGGGCCAGAGGGTGAATGCGCCCGGTGTGTTCGTCCAGTCGAAGGTGGTGGCGCTGGAATGGCGTTGCTGGGCGAGATACCGGACGCATTGGGCTGCGGCGGTGGGATCGGGGTCGGTGTCGTCGAGTGTGGGGACGACGCTTTCGGCTGCCCCTTCGACAGTGAGGTAGCGGCCGCGGCAGTACCACGACATGGTGTAACCGTCGTTCAGCCAGTGGGTGGGCTTGGGTGTCGAAGATGGCAAACCAGGGACGCAGGGCGGCATCGTAGACGTGGCGGGGGTCGCCGTTCGGCTTCGTCTGGTCATAGCAGGCCACATCGAGGCCTGTTCGAGCCGGCCGGCTGCCGAGAGGTCGGCCAGGTGCTGGGCGTATTCCTGTTCGGTGGAGAGGTGGTCCAGGTCGTAGCCTGCGAGCCTGTTCTCTATGGTGCCGGTGATCGGAAAGACGATGAACTTTCCTCGGAGCTGGTTCCAGGTGGGCCAGGCTCCGGCCTTCGCCGTCGCGTCGAGGGTCGGGTAGGTGGTCCCGAGCATGTCCGCGGGGGTGAACAGGTTCTCGGAACCGAGGGTTCGCCATCCGCCGGTCCAGTTGGTCCGGTCCCATTCCCGCCTTGGCGCGGAAGCCCCATTTGAGCTCGAGTTTGAGGTAGACGGGGTCGTGACGGGGGTGCGCGTCACTCCAGGCCTTGAGATCGTCGAAGCAGGTTCTCAGGCTGCCGTTCTCCCATGTGGTCTTGAAGACGCCTGATCCGGTGGTGTAGGTGCAGTTGTTGTCGTTGACCAAGGGATCGGAATGGCTGACGGCCCATCCGCCGGGATTGTCGTACGTGCTGTAGGCGTCGATCTCCAGCAGGTGCGCTTCGAGGTCGAGGCCCCTGGTGATCGACTTGGACTTGCTCTTGTCGTAGGCGTTGTGCAGTCCGGATACGGAGATCTGGTCCATGGGAACACTGTTGAACGCGGAAGTGTCTGCTGCCGGCTTGACTGTGGCGGCGTGTCCGGGCGTCGTCCAGGCCCACGGCGAAGCCAGGCCGAGCAGTACGGTGGCGGCGAGACCACAGGCCTTGCGGCGCCATGAACGGGCTTCCGCGGGAGCGGAGGGCATGGGAGAACTCCTTACGTCTGGAGGAGTCGTGCGCGGGAGAGTGCCGGTGGCGCGCGATCTGCGGGCGGCGCTGCGGGGGACGTCAGCAGTACGCGCCTTGGGTTGCGGTGCCCATGCCATGCGGTAATTCATGGCGCCCAGCCATCGCGCGCCTGCTGACCAGTCGTCAGGTCAACGTCAGTACGACGGTGATGACGAGCTGCTGCGACGCCGAGCCCACGGCAGTGACGGACCCAGTCGGCGCCCGGCCCTGCGGCTCCGGCCGGTGCTGCCCCGCACGATCGGCCGGCGTCTGGGGCCATGCCCCGGCTGGTGGGGCTGCCGTGCCCCGAGCCGCTCGGCTGTCGTGCGACGGCCGTCCCGACGCGGCAACAGGTGCTGCCTGCCGTCGGCGATGCAGGGGGCAGGGCTTGCCACCGCACCGTTGTCGTGACTCGGCGGCGACCCAGGTGAAGATGCCCTGGGCCATCAGGGAGGACTCGGACTCGGCACGCGCCTGGCTGATGTCAGCGCGTGCGGCGTGCACCATGGCGTCGTCGGGGGCAGCCTGTACCGCGAACTCCGCGAGGTGGCCGGCGACCCTCAGCTCGCCCGCGTCGGCGTGGCGTCGGGCCGCGTCCGACAGGGCGTGGGCACCGCCTGCGAGGTCCGCCAACGCGGTGGCGAGTCGGCCCTCCCGAGCCGGTTTGAGGTGCGCAGGGTTGCCGTCGTACCACCCGGCATAGCGCCGCCACAGGTTGCGCACGATGAACTCCGGTTCGTCGTACTTGGCCTGCAGGTAGACGCGGTCGGCCAGATGGGCGGGCGGGCGTACGGAGTGGATCAGGTCGTCCAGCCGGGCACCGGAGTTGAGTCCGTCCAGCGTCTGCTGGACCAGACTCTCCAGCCATTCCGCGGTCTCGGCGAGGGCCCAGGTGGATCCGGTCGGCGCCGCAGACCGGTGCTCCGTGCGAGGGCAGCATGATCTCCGCGCCCAGGGCCGCCATGCGGCGCAGTGCGAGCGCCCACTCGCGTGGGTAGCGCTGAACCTTCTGGGGGTTGCCGCAGTTGGGGGTCACCCAGATGAACATGTCACCGGGGCACAGGATGCGGTGTTCGGGAATCCAGGCGACGGTCGCGTCGTCGGTCTCGCCCTTTACGTGGAAGAGCTCGAAGGTCAGCTCACCGCGCGTCAGGGTGAGAGCCTCCCGGTAGGTCAGGTCGGGCCTGCGGTACTGGGTCGGCCAGATCAAATCAGGTGCCTGGAACTGCCGTTGGTTGATGACGGCGTTGTAACCACTCGTCAGTGCGTAGCGGTCGAACCTTTCCCCGACCCTCTCGTGGGCGAGCACGGTCGGGCGTGGCGCGCTCTCCGCGTCGAAGGGACCCATCCCGAAGACATGGTCGATGTGACCGTGCGAGAAGACGGCGGTGGTCACCGGAAGCCGGCTCCATGCACGGACGGCCTGGTGGAGTCTGCCGGCGGCCAGCGGGTTGCTTGTGTCGAACAGGATGATCTCGCCGTCCGTGCGGAAGGTGATGACGTTGCCGTAGGCGGGGTGCCAGCCGACGCCGTCGACCACCTCGATGACGCCGGAGCCCGCCTGCCCGGCATGGACGATGCTGTCGTCGACGGCGCCGTGCCAGACCCGGTCTGCGTAGTCGGTGAGGGAGAAGCTCATGGTCCCCATGCCACCGTGAACCCATGCCCGGAGCAATCGGCCGCGGGGCCACCGACACTGCTCTTCCTCGCCATCGCGCTCATGGAGTCCTTCGGCACCACCGCTTCCGCCCGCTGATCCCACCTCTTCAGCAGAACCCGCACATGCGCGCTCATGAGCTGACCGGAGGCCGTACCTTCGGCGTCACCTTCGACCACGGAGAGGACTTCTTCGAGGCGCTGTCCTCCTTCTGCCGGGACAACGGCGTACGACAGGGCTACATCCCCTCGTTCATCGGAGCCTTCGCGGAGGCCGAGATCGTGGGCGCCTGTGAGAAGCTGGCGGACCCGGACGCGCCGGTCTGGGCGAAGACGTACGTCACCAACGTCGAGGCGTTTGGCGCGGGTACCCCCGCCCAAGACCCCGCCACCGGCGAGATACTTCCGCACATCCACATCTCCGCAGGCCCGAAGGCCCAGTCGGCCGACGGCAGGACGAGCCACCTCCTCAACGCCAAGGTCCAGTTCCTCAGCGAGCTGTGGATCGTGGAGGTCACGTCGCCCACGATGACCCGGCCTCGCAACCCCGACCTCTCCGACGTTCCGCTGATCACGTTCGGATGACCGGCTGGAGTCTGCGAAGCCACGGGTGGCTGGCCGCGATCACCTTGATCGCGCCCGCCAGCCAGGCGCGTGCCGGAGCGTCCAGCAGCGGCAGTACCGCCTCAAAGTCAGCCTCGTCCTTCTCCCGGGTCGCCTTCGCCTTGTAGAAGAGCTGCACCTCGGGCGCCAGATACGGGATACCCGTCTCGCTCGTCCGCCCGAGCCTGCCGATCGGGAGCCGGATCGCGGAGTGACGCCGCGAGACCCACTGGGTGCCCTCGGCCTCGTCCAGCATGATCTGGATGGACCAGGGCGCCACCGGCGTGCGGCGGCACCAGATGTCGTGGAGTGGCGACTGAAGGACCTCTCCGGGACGCCACGGTCGCAGCTCCCCCTGGCCGGGCGGGTCCGCCACGTACAGGTCCCAGCCGGCCAGGAGATCAGGTACGAGCATCTGGTCGCGGCGGAGGACCAGGACGTCAAGATAACTGTGCGGGCGCAGCTCGCGGCCGACCGCAAGCTCGATCGCGTATCCGCCGGCGATCCACCATGGGAAGTCAGCCCTGGCGAAAACTGCGGCCAAATCCTCGGGGCGATCAGGCACCCAATGCCCCAGTGCGTCTTCACCGGGTTCCTCCGAGGATGCCCCGGCCTTCAGGCCGGGGAGGAATCGGACTCCTGCGGAGCAGGGCAGGGATAGCCGGATCGCCGTCAGGGCGATCCGGCGTCCACCCCGCACGGCGGTGATGCCGCCCACGATGATCGAGAGCTCTCAACTGTCAGTCCTCTCGGGTAGGTTCGGATGCATGACGACAGAGGCGACCACGAAGGACACCGGGCATGCCCGGTACACCTTCCGTGTGCGCCTGTCGAACACGGCCAGGCGCCGGCTCGAAGCCGAGTGGGATCGCTGCCGCTGGATCTGGAACGAATGCGTGGCCAAGTCCCGGCAGGTCCACGTGCAGGGCAAAGCGGGTGGCGAGAAGCTGACGTGTGGTCCGGCTCAGCTCGACAAGATGCTGACCGAGGCCCGCAGGGTGACGCCCTGGCTCGCTGAAGGCGCGAGCGTGCCTCAGCAGCAGGTGATACGCGACTTCGCCACGTCCCGCGCGAAGGCCTTGAAGGACATCAAGGACCGGCTTCCGGCGCACCGCCGGGCCGGGATGCCCAGGTGGAAGAAGAAGCGGGAGGCGCGGTGCAGCCTCAACTACACGAAGCGCGGTTTCCGCCTCAGGGACGGCCGCCTGCACCTTGCGGGCCAGATCGTGCTGACGGTGGTGTGGTCGCGGGACCTGCCGGCCGACCCGTCGAGTGTGCGCGTGTACCAGGACAGCCTTGGCCACTGGTATGCGTCCTTCGTCGTTCCCGCGCAGAGCGAACCGCTCGCCCCCACGGGGCGCGTGCTCGGGGTGGACTGGGGTGTGAAGGAGACCGCCACCACCACCGACGACGCCTACGATCTCCCGCATGCCGAGCACGGCAAGCGGGCCGCGCAGCGGCTGGCGAGGTACCAGCGGATGATGGCCCGGCGCCGGCCTCCGAAGGGACAGCCCGCATCCGCCGGCTACCGCAAGGCCCAGGCACAGGCGGCGAAGCTGCACAAGAAGATCGCGAGGCAGCGGGAGGACACCGGCCGCAAGTGGGCCAAGCGGGTGATGCGCGGCCACGACGGGGTTGCGGTGGAGGACTTCAGGCCGAGGTTCCTGGCGAAGACCACCATGGCCCGCAAGGCGGCCGATGCCGCCATCGCCGCGACGAAGCGTGCCCTGTGCGAGATGGGCCGCAAGCACGCACGGGACGTCCGTCTCGTGCACCCGGCGCACACCACGATGGACTGTGCCACGTGCGGAGCGAGAACCAAGCACGCACTGCCTCTGTCGATGAGAACGTATACCTGCACCGCGTGTGGAGCGGTGTCCCCCAGGGACAAGAACTCCGCCCGCGTGATGCTGGTCCGGGCAGGTTGGAACCCGGACGGTGCCGAGGGCGTAAGACCACCTGAGCCGCCGGCTCCGGTGGCGGCCTGAGCCGTAAATCCCCGCACAGCCCTGAAGGGTGACGCATCCCCTCCCTCCAGGGAGGGGAGCCTTCAATCACCCGCCCATGTTCCCAGTAATCGGCGGGCGTAGGCGAAGGCCGGTGACAGTGCGGCGGTCTGTCCGGGGCGCCTTGTCCGACGCCCATAAACGCCCATGAGCATCAGGAGCACTGGCGGCCATCGTGGAATGCGTGACTCGCGTCCGGCCTTCTGGCTGGGACTTGAGACACCGTCCTCCCGGGACCACAGGGAACAGACGGTGCTCATCGGCCCCGAGCTCCTTGCCCGGGGCCGACAGGCGGGGGAACACCATCCGATGGACGGCTCAGTCCTTCACGCCGCCGCGGAGGTCGCCGAGGAAACCGTCGACCAGGGCGTCTACGTCGGCCGCTCCGGCCGCCGCTCCGTAGGCGTAGAAGTCCGGGCGGATGAGCACGGTGGTGGCCCCTGCATCACCGAGCCAGGCTCGGTAGTCGCCGTTCAGGTCGACGATGCCACCAGGGCCCGGCTCGTCGGCCAGCTCGAGCACGTGGATCCCGACTGCCGCCAAGGCGTCGCGACGGCTCTGGCTGAGCGACTCGGCGTCGCGAGGATCGCCGAGCAGGAGCACCCCGCCGCCACCGGTCACATCGTCCAGGAGGCCCGTACCGGAGTGGCCACGAACCATCGCCTGGATGCTGAGCAGGCCGGCCGCTTCCTGATCCCGGTACAGCCCGGGGCCGAGCCGTGGCATCGGCCGATCCGGCTCGATCCCCGTCTCCAAAGCGGCGCGCATCCGGCGGTCGCGCTGCTCGGCCTCGTCGGGATCGGTCACACAGATGACTTCACCAAGGAACATCGATGCCTCGACGAACTGCCGCACGTGCATGGCACGCTCGGGGCCGTATGTGTCGAGCAGTTCCTCGCCGGCCTTGCCCGCCAGCACCAGGTGAAGCTTCCACTCGAGATTCACGACATCGCGCAGCCCGGCGCACATGCCCTGCCCCATGAAGGGCGGCATCAGATGGGCCGCATCACCGGCCAGGAGGAGGCGTCCGCGGCGCCATTCGTCACACCATTGCGCCTGGAACGTGTACACCGTGTGGCGCTCCAGGGTCGCGTTCTGGGGCGTGATGTCCCACCGTTTGAGCAGACGCCAGGCGGTCGCTTCGTCGTTGAGCTCCTCCAGGGTCTCGTGCGGAAGACGCATGAACTCGAAGCGACGACGCCCCGGACCGCCGGGGACCAGTGTCGTGGGCCTCGCCGGGTCGCAGTGCTGCCAGGCCTGTGGCTCTGCCGCCGTCGTTCCGTGCGGGATGAGATCGACGACGAGCCAGTCGTGGAAGTAGCCGAGATCGGTCACGCCGCCACCGATCCAGGAACGCACCACACTGTTGGCGCCATCGGCGCCGATCACGTACCGGCCCTCGACGACGGCGCGGGTTCCCTCGGCGTTGCGCAGCTCGACGACGACCCCATCGTCCTGCTGCTGGTGTGACACCGCCTCCCAGTCCCGCATGATCGTGACGGAGTCGAGGCCGGCCACCTTCTCGTGGATGGCCGCCTCCAAGGAGGGCTGGTGGATGAAGTTGGCGACGTTCCAGCCCGAAGGCCCCGCTCCTGACCAGCTCAGCCGCAGAATCGTCGTTCCGTCAGCAGCCCGCCATTCGTAGTCGTCGTCGTAGGGTTCGTACAGGTGGGGAAGGTCTGCTGGGCCGACGCCCACGGACTGCAGGATGCGCGCGGTTTCGTCGTCGACGTGCACAGCGCGCGGCAGGGAGTACGTCGTCTTCTGACGCTCGACGACGAGGACGCGATGTCCTCTCCTGCCGAGCTTGAGCGCGAGCATCCGCCCCACCGGCCCGTACCCCACGACGACGACGTCGTAGGCATCGGGAGACGGTTGTGTCTGTGTGCCATGGTCCAGTACGGGCTGGGCCGAGGTTATCCCGCTTGTCATGGAAGTGTCCTGAAATCAGTCGAGGTTTGCGGGTGGGTGTGCTGCCACGTCCTACAGCGACGCGGCAGTGGAGGGATCTCGCACCACGAACCACACACCGGTCGCGGCGCGCTCGGTCTCGTTGACGCAGAGGTGGGGTCTTTGCGAGTCGAAGCGCAGCACGTCACCGGCTCGCAGAATGCAGGTCGCCTACTCCAGATGGAGCTTCAGCTCGCCCTTGATCAAGTAGCCGTACCGGACGTGAGGCGACATGAGCTGACGATCAGTCGAGCTGGGTCCGCCGGGGTGGTACGTGGACAGAATCGGATCCACGTACCCGTGACCACCCACCGCCAGCCGCTCCCGGACGATGCCGTGCTCCATGGTGAGCTTGCGGTTCTCGGTCGCACGCTGCACGACTGGGAAGGTGTCCTCGTGCGGGAACTCTTCTGACGCGTGTCCTGGTTGGGCATGTCGTCGAGGGAGATGCCGAGTTGCTGCACCAGCGAACAGAGTGGTGTCCCCACCGAAGGCTGCTTCTTCCCGTTCTCGATCCGGGACGGCAGGCTCGGGGAAATGTCTACCCTGACGGCCGGTGCACGCAGATTCACCCGGTCCCACGCGGGCGCGGCCCGGAGCCCAGTGCCGATCTCGGCGGGGTCCATCGCCGTCCTCCCCGTTCCCGGCAACCCACGAGCGAGCCTCAGGAACGCTCCTCGTCCAGGCGCCGCTTGAGCCAGTCCGCGCTGGGGCCGATGTGTTCGACCGCGCGGTTCGTCACACCGTGGTTCCCGTCCTCGAACATCCACAGTTCGCCGCGGGCAAGCGCCTCCGCCGTCCGTCGTCCGTGCGCATCCGCGTCCAGGAGGACGTCCGCCCCGCCGAAGATCACCAATGCCGGCACGCCGACGTCCTGGGCGACGCCGTCGAGGGTGAAGGGGCGGGCCTTGGCCACGGCGTCCGCCTCGTCGCGGGCGCGCAGTCCCCAGATGTACTTGTTGGCATACAGCGGCGGGAGGTGGCCGGCCTCCCACCACTCACCCAGGCTCCAGGGGCCGCAGTTGGCGACGACCGCCCGGATGCGCGGCTCGGCGGCCGCTGCCCGGATGACGTAGTAGCCGCCGAGACTGATGCCGGTGGCGCCGATCCGCTTGTGGTCGATGTCGGGCCGGTCGGCCAGGGCGTCGAGGAACGGGCTCACCGCCGCCTCGTAGTCATGGCGCATCGGCAGGCTCAGCCCCGTCTCGCCTTGACCAGGGCCGTCGATCGAGAGAGTCGCCATCCCGCGGCTGAGGAACGTCTGCTCCCAGAACGGGAACTCCTCCTTGGTGGACTCCGTTCCCGGGATCAGCAGCACCAGCGGCGGGCGCTCGACCCCCGCGGGCCGCCGCAGATTGCCGTGGAGTTGACCTCCGGCACTCGGGACGACGAGCCGCTCGAATGTCGGGTCGAGCGTCTGCAGACCGTGCCGGACCGCCTCCACTGAGCGGGTCGTCAGGTCGCGGTAGGACTCCGAAGACGCGACGGCCAGCGCCTTGCCGAAGTGGAAGGCCACGCCGGCTCGCAGGGCGAGCTCGCCCGCGCTGGTGTCGAAGCCCGACTTCCGGGACTGTTCCGACAACGACATGAACCGTTCGCCCAGGTGCGTCCAAGCCGACAGCCAGGACCCCCAGCTGTCGATGGCGTCGGACAGCCGGTCAAAACTCGGTTGGTCGATGCCCCGGAGAAGGCATCGGAAGCGCATCATCTCGTAGGCGGCTCGCGCCGGCATGCCGTGGGCGGCAGCCTCGGGGTCGTGTGTCTGCATGGCCGCCAACGTAGGAGGGGCACCACAGGCTGTCAACCATCACTGAACACTTTTGTTGAGCGTCTATGAACAGAGTGGTCACCAGGAAGGAACTTGCCGTGATCCGGCTCATCAGGCAGGACGGCATCGCCCTCCTCACGTTGGAGCCGCCCCCCGCGCAACACCAGGCGGCAGGCGGCTGCTCCGGTTCCACGGCCTCGTTGACGATCCCCGCTCGGCACCGCGGTCGGCGCAGAAGGGCTCGGCGGTCATGCTGTTCTCCAGCGCGTGTCTCGGGTGGACCAGCGGGTCGAACGGATCACGCGAGCCGCGCGGGCGGTATCGGCGCGCGGACGTCGAGCCGCGTACCGGGTCTTCGGAATGCCGTACGATGAGGGGCTGAAGAGCGCACTCGGAGAGGTCGTCGAACTGATTTCATGACGTCTTCATCGATCCCCGAAGCTCCGATGGGGTCACCGGAGCGAGCGGTCAAGCGAGCAGGCTCGCACACAGCGAGCGAAGCGGCGCAGCCGCTGGACACCCTGGGAAGGGCGCTTCGTCGACGCCGCAAGAGCTCCGGCCTGAGCCTGCGGGCACTCGCCGAGCGCGTCGGGATCTCTCCGTCGGCGTTGTCGCACATCGAGAACGGGCGGTCTCAGCCGTCGGTCACCACCTTGTTCGCGCTCGTGCGCGAGCTCGGCACGTCCCTTGACGAACTGTTCGCGGTCGGCCCCGCACCGGCACGACGAGAGCGTGCACCCTCCGTCGGCACCACCGTCGTCCAGTACGCCGACACCCGTGCGGCGGTCGGACTCCAGTCGGGAATCACCTGGCAGCCACTGGCGAGCGACGAGGAGCTGCAGTTCATTCAGCTGGCCTACGAACCCGGCGCGGCCTCCTGTCCCGACGGCTCGTATGTGCGGCACGCGGGCCGGGAGTACGGTCTGGTCCTGCGGGGTCGGCTGCGGATCACCCTGGGGTTCGAGGAGTTCGACCTCGGTCCGGGCGATTCCATCCGCTTCGATGCCCACCTCCCGCACCGCCTGGAGAACGTCGGTGACGAACCTCTCGAGGCGGTGTGGGTGATGGTCGGCCGTAACGGCGCGTCGCCGGCTGACGCGTGCTGAAGCGGAGCACGACGTCGGCGCCGGCGAGGGCCCTGCGGCTACCCCGAGCCCTCCGCGGCCAGGACGGCGTCGAGGAGCGACTTGGCGCCGGCCTGGCCGGTGAAGCCGCCGTCCACGGCGATCTCCGCACCTGACAGATACCGGGACTCGTCGCTGATCAGGTAGACGACCAAGTGCGCCACGTCTTCCGGCTCGCCGAGTATGCCGAGCGGATTGGCAGCGAGCTGGGCCTGCCGGAACGTGGGTGGAGCGTCGGCCACCATCGGGGTCTGGATGTAGCCGGGATGGATCAGGTTGGACCGGATGCCCAGCGGTCCGAGCTCGAGGCCGGCCACCTTCGCCAGCCCGCGTACGGCCCACTTGGAAGCGGTGTAGGCGGCCGTGAAGTTCGGCGTGAGCGCCGCGACGCTGCCGATGGTGACGATCGAGGCGCCGGGCGGCATGAGCGGGGCCAGCGCCTGGATGCCGAGCAGCGGGCCGGTGGTGTTGACGCGGAAGATCCCTTCCCAGTCGGCCAGCGTGACCTCCATCAGCCGCGCGAGGTGCGTGCGTCCCGCGTTGTTGACCAAGCCGTGCACGTGTCCGTACCTCGTGCGCAGCTCAGCCGCCAGCCGTGCCCAGCCCGCGGGGTCGGACACATCGAGTTGCCGGTAGACGACGGAGTCTGCGTGCCCGTCGAGTTCGCCGGGCGCGAGCGCGTCCGCGGCGACGATATCGGTCGCCACCACGGTCGCCCCTTCGGCGGCAAGCGCCCGCGCCTGGGCCGCCCCCTGCCCCCGCGCCGCGCCGGTGATGACGACGACCTTGCCCGCGACGCGGCCGACGGGTGCCGTGCCCTGCGGCGCGGGCCCGTGGATGCCGGAGCTGTCCGATTGCATGGGTCCTCCTGCGGTTGCTGTCGGGATGACGTCCCGGGTGTACGACGCCACCGCTCCGGGTGAGGCGGCCGCGAAGGGGTCACGGATCACGCGGTGAAGGCCGCCGCGAGCGCGTCGCTGCGCGCGGTCACCATCTGCCGGGTCTCCGGGTGGGTGAACACATGGAGACGCCCCGAGCGCATGGCGTCCACCACCATGGCGCCGACCTGGGTGGGCTCCAGCACCGTCATCGTCGGCAGGAAGTCCTCGGTGCGGGAGCCGCTCTCCCGGTGGCCGGGGCGCTTGACGGCGTTGGCGTTGATGTTCGTGCGCACCAGCCCGGGCAGCAGGATCGAGACGCCGACCTGCCCCGCTTGGTCCAGTTCGGCGGCCAGCACCTCGCTGACCGCGACCACTGCGGCCTTCGACGCCGCGTATGCCGTCGTTCCGGGGGCGGCCACGACGGCGGCGACCGAGGCCGTGTTGACGATGTAGCCGCCTTCCGGGTTGGCCTGGAGCAGGGGCAGGAAACTCTTCAGGCCGTGGACCACGCCCCAGAAGTTGACGTCCATGACCCAGTGGAAGTCGGCCGGCAGCAGGTCGTCGAACGTCGCGAGCGGGCCGACGCCGGCGTTGTTCACCACCACGTCGACCCGGCCGTGGCGCTTCACGACGCGATCGGCCAGCGCCTGGACGTCGGCAGCGTCGGTGACGTCGACCACCTCCGCGATCGCGCCGATGTCGGCGGCCGTCCGGCGCGCGGCCGCGGCGTCGACGTCGGCCACCACGACGGTGGCTGCGGCGGCCAGCAGGTTCTCCGCGATGCCGCGGCCGATACCGGAGGCGCCGCCGGTGACGACGGCGACCCGGCCGTCGAACCTGTCGATCCTCTTCACGTGTTCCTGCTTTCTCGCGAGGGTGCCGCATGCTTTGTGGCGGGCCGGTCCCGGGTGAGGGGAGGCCGGCCCGGCTCGATCCCGCTCGACGGCGGCTGGTCGATGAGGGGGGCGGGGATCTGCCCGGCCTGTTCGGTCGGTGTGGCCCCGCAGGGGGTGACCGACAGGTGCCCCTGGCTTCGCCGACGGCGGGAGACCCGGTCGGCGGCGGCGTCCGTTCCGGCGCGTAGCACTCCGACGATCCCGTTGGGCGCCACCACGATGACGGCGATGACCAGAACACCGCTGAGCAGGGCCTGCAGCACGGGCTGGTCGGCCAGCGCACGGTCGACGAGGTAGTAGATGACGAACGCTCCGATGATCGGTCCGGCGACCGTGCCCATGCCGCCGACGACGACCATGACCAACGCGGTGACCACCCAGTTCAGGTCGAACATCGAGTTCGGCTCGATGGCGACCTGGTTGAGGGCGATGGCACCGCCCAGCAGGCCGGTGAGGAACGCGCTGAGCACGAACGCCCGACGCTTCACCGAGCGGGTCGGCACTCCCAGCGCCGCAGCGGCCGACTCGTCGTCGCGCACCGCCATCAGGCGCAGGCCGAATGTCGAGCGAAGCACGACGGAGGTGACGGCGCAGGCGACGACGGTAAGCACCGCGATGACCTCGAACGCGGTCGCCCGGTCGGGGACGGCGTCGAGCGGGATGGCGAGACCCCGGCTCTCGCCGGTCCACGTCCAGGTGACCATCCAGGCCTGGGCGATCAGGGCCACCGCGGAGGAGCCGATGGTGAAGTAGACACCGGACAGGCGCAGCAGCAGATGGGACAGCAGCCAGGCGAGCGTGCCGGAGAGCACCCCACCGGCCAGCAGCGCGGCCGGCCATGGCGTCCCCGCCTTCAGGACGCACATCGCCAGCGTGTACCCACCGGCGCCGACGAAGGCGGATTGGCCGAGCGACAGTTGGCCCCCGATGCCGCCGATGAGGTTCCACGCCTGGGCGATGCCGACCCAGAGGATCAGGTTGAGCAGGATCTCCTGGGTTCCGCGGGTCACGTTGCCCGGCACCAGGAGGAGGACCACCAGGACGACCACCCAGCCGGCGATGCCGAGCCAGGCGCGGCGTGCCGAATTGATCACGGCAGGGCCTTCCTTCGCAGACGCGGGATCGAGAGCCCGCGTGGCCGGACCAGGAGCAGGACGAGCAGGAGCACGTTGACCGCGATCGAGGAGTAGACCGGCGCCGCCAGTGCGCCGACCGCCGTGGAGACGACGCCGACCAGGACGCCGCCCGCGAGGGTGCCGAGCACCGAGCCGACCCCGCCCATGACCACCACGGTGAAGCCGAGGACGAGCAGCGGCAGGCCCGCGTTGGGGTCCACCGAGAAGGCGGTGCCGTAGACGATCCCGGCCAGGGCGGCGATGGCGGCGGCGGCGCCGAAGGTCAGGGCGTGCATCAGGCCGATGTTGATGCCCAGCGTGCTGGCGGTCGCCGGATCGGTGGACGCTGCCCGCAGCGCTGTGCCGAGCCGCGTGCGGGTGAGGAGGAGTTGGACGGCGACGATGACGACGACGGCCAGCGCGAAGGCGACGACGTTGACCATCTGGACCGTCAGCCCGGCGACGGTCAGGCCGCTGCGGCCCCACGGGGCGGACAGGGACAGCGGGCCGGTGCCGAAGCCGAAGGTGAAGAACCCCTGACCGATGAGGAGCAGGCCGAAGGTCGCGACAAGCGGGGCCTCCAGCGAGTGGTCGAGCAGGCGCTGCAGCAGCAGTCGCTGGGTCAGGGCGGCGACGACGAACACCGCAGGCCCCACCCCCAGAAAGGCCAGCAGCGGGTCGACCGGCACCGACCGGGTGATCATGATGGCAAGGTATGCGCCGGCGAGCACGAGGATCCCATGTGCCAGGTTGACCACGCGCATGATTCCGAAGACCAGGGACAGGCCAAGGGCGACGAGGGCGTAGAGCCCTCCGAGCAAAGCCCCGTTCAGCAGTGCGGCGGCGGACATGTTCTGATCACCTGGCCAGTCCGGGGGCCGGTGCCTCGAACTTGCCGGTCGCCTGGTCCGGCGGCCACACCGTCACCTGCCGGTCGCCCTGCCACTGCACCGCGCTGACCGGTATCACCGCCCGGTGGTCGCTGCCGATGGTGATTCTCGCGAGTACGGTGCCCAGACCCTTGGTCTGGGCCAGCGCCTTGTTGATCGCATCCGGGTCGGTGCTTCCGGCCCGGGAGATCGCGTCGGCCATGATCTGCACCATCGCATAGCTCGCGAGGTAGCCGTCGGTGGCGGTCCCGTCGCCGAACTTGGCCTTGGCGGAGTCGTACAGCGCCTTCCCCCCGACGTTGCCGTTGGTAGGGGTCCAATACCCGAAGACCGACGCTCCTTCGGCCAGCGGACCCACGGCCTGAGGGAAGCCGACGCTCCCGCCCTTCTCCGGCCACGCCGTCACAGGGGCGTAGTGCAGCGCCTTCATCTGCTTCCACAGCGCTGCCGCGTCCGGCGGGGTGACCTGGGCGATCATGACGTCGGCATGCGCGTCCCTCGCGTTCTGGACGAACTGGCTGAAGTCCGTCGTCCCGACGGGGAACTGGGCGTGGTACGCGATGGTGTACCCGTGCTTGGCCGCCTGGCGCTCCCACAGGGCCCCCATCGCCTTGCCGTCCTCCTCAGTGTCGGTGAAGAGGGCGACCCGCTTGTTGGTCCGCACCTGGTCAGTGGCCTTGAAGTTGACCGCTGTCTGTTCGGCCTCGTCGGTGAAGACGTCGTAGGCGTATCTCCAGCCGCGCGGGCTTGCCGCCAACCACGCCCGGGTGGGAGTGAGGGACGACAGGGCCGGGACTCTTTCCTGCTCCGCGACGACGGAGAAGGGGATGGTGAGCGGTGGGGTGACCGAGCCGAGCAGAGCCGCGGCGTTGTCGTCGTTGATGAGCGAGCGGGCGGTCGAGGTCACCTCGGTCGGATCCGACTTGTTGTCCTTGACCACCAGCTTCAGCTGCCGGGAGGTCCCGCCGACATCGACGCCGCCCGCCTTGTTGATATCCGCCACCGCTTGTTCGTAGCCGGCCCGGATGACCGGGCCGAAGACGCCGAGGCCGCCGGTGAGCGGCAGCGTCGTGCCCAGCACGACGGGGCCGCTGCCGCCGTCTCCGGCCGAGCCGCCGCAGGCGGCGAGGACCAGTGTGAGGGCCGCCCCCAGGGCGGCAGCCAACAGAGTTCTCCTACGGGACATGGCTGTTCTCCTGCAGAACATGGCGCTCGGGCTCTTCTCGGCTCCAGCCCGGAGCGCGCGGATGGATCACGGAACTGATACGGAATGGACGGGGACGCGGTCGGGGAGCCGGCGCAGTGGGCTACCGGGCGGCCCCGAAGTACGCCTCGGAGAGGCGGTCGGGGTCGTCGAGCTCGCGCGCGGGACCCTCGTAGGTGATGCGGCCCCGGTCGAGCACGTAGGCGTGGTCGGCGATGGACAGACTCCGGTGGGCGTTCTGCTCGATGAGCAACACGGACGTGCCGGCCTCCCGGATGTCGGTGATCGCCTGGAAGACGGTGTCCACCGCGACCGGGGACAGGCCCAGCGACGCCTCGTCGAGGATGAGCAGCCGCGGCTTCGACATGAGCGCCCGCGCCATGGCGAGCAACTGCTGCTGGCCGCCGCTGAGCGTCCCGGCGCGCTGCGTCCGCCGTTCGGCCAGGACCGGGAACAGGGCACACAGCTCTTCGGCACGGGCGGCGCGCTCGGCGCTTGCGAGCGTGAAGCCGCCGAGCATCAGGTTCTCGTGCACCGTGAGCTCACCGAAAATCCGGCGCCCCTCCGGGCAACAGGCGACCCCGTGCATGATCCGGCGGTGTGCCGGCAGCCTGGTGAGCACGGTGCCCGACATCCGCACTTCGCCGGAGGAGACCGGCAGCAGCCCGGTGATGACGCGGGTGATCGTCGTCTTTCCGGCGCCGTTGGCGCCGAGCACCGAGACGACCTCACCTGGCTGTACCCGCAGGCTGACGCCGTCGAGAGCCAACGCCTTGCCGTACCTGGCGGTGACGCCGTCCAGTTCGAGCAGCGGCGGTTCGGCCGTCTCCCGCCGCTGCCTGTCCTGCCGGTGGACGGGAGCGCTGCCCTCGCCGAGGTAGATGTTCCGCACGGTGGGGTCGGCGGCCACCTCCTCGGTCGTGCCTCGGGCGACGACCTTGCCCCAGTCGATGACGACGACCCGCTCGGCGAGCTCCCGGATGACCGCCTCGACGTGCTCGACGATCACGAGCGCGACGCCCTCGTCGTGCACCCTGCGCACGATGTCGATCATCTGCTCGGTCTCGTGCGCCACGAGTCCGGCACCGACCTCGTCGAGAAACAGCACCCGCGGATGCAACGAGAGTGCGCGGGCCATCTCCAGGCGCTTGAGGTCGAGCAGGCCGAGGGTACCTGCCGGGCGCTGCGCCTGGCCGGCGAGCCCGCAGAGATCCAGCACATCCAGGGCCCGCATCCGGTCTCCCCGGGCCAGGGCGCCCACCTGGACGTTCTGGGCGACGGTCAGCCGAAGGAACGGCCGCGGAACCTGATACGCCAGCGCGACACCCGATCGTGCGATCCGATGCGTGGGCCAACCCAGGATCGAGCGACCGTCGAGCAGGACGTCACCGGAATCGGGCTGGATCTCACCGAGCAGCGTCTTGAGCAGCGTGCTCTTCCCGGCCCCGTTGGGCCCCATCACACCAATGACATCGCCCGGCTCGATCGAGAGGTCGAGGCCGTCCAGAGCGGTCACCCCACCGAAGCGTTTCGTGAGCCCCCGAGCCTCCAGCAGCGACATGGGTCAGCCCACCTCGATGCTACGGGCGAGCAGGGATGGGTTCTCGCTCGCAGCGGGCGGCCTGATCAACGCGACCGCCTCCGCGGCATGGATCTCGAGGCGATCGTCGACCGCCGTGCCCCGACCGAGTCCACCTCTGGCACGGGCCATCCAATGCAGTGCCGACGCAGGCCCCATGCCTGGTCGCCGCCCGCTGTTGTGCTGATGCATGCGGTCTCCTCAGAAAACCGTCGAGTGGCGAGAATGTACAGTGACACTCATGGAGGTGCCAGACTCTGTTCAGGATTACTGCACAAGTTCGCTTTGGCCTCTGCCGGTCCAGCAACGCGTCGCGGCTGTCTCCCGCTGGTCGACAGGAGACGACGGCACGGGGTGACGGTCCGCGAACGCCGCGGCGAGCGCTCGGACGTTCAGCCGCCACCGAAGGTCCCGGTCACCGACAGAGCGAGCGCAAACCGCACGTCCGGCACCTGATCCGGCTCGCCGTCGCGACGAGCTGGGCCATGACGGGCGGTCAGGGCCGGGCCGGCGCTGTGCGCCGCACTGTGCGCGGCATGGTCTGCCGCATTCCGGGCTCATCTCGTAATGTCGCAGCGAACGGCTTCAGCCCCGATCTGGTCCGGGGGCCGCTCGTACGCGGCAACCGGCTGACCGGTCGCCGCCTGGCGGGCACCCTCGTCCCCCAGCTGTGGGTGATGACGGAGAGCGGTCACGTCCGCCTCGACGAGGTACTCGGCGACTCCTTCGCTGTCCCGACCGCCGTACCGTCCGCAGGTCATCGCCGTATCGATGCGGCTCGGGTCCGCCAGTGGCGCTGACGGCAGGTCAGCCCGCGCGACGGGGGAGCCGTGTCCCCACGGATGGCCGACGCATGGCGTACCGGAACGCGCCGAGCGGGACACGACCCAGGCGCTCGGGTGCACGGATCGTCCGTCTCGGCAGCACTGATGCCGCCGAGGGCGAGACGGCTGTCACCGATGACGGGACCCTCGCCGCCAGGCTGCGCGCAGGCCGGGCCGACGCCGTCCTGCTGCGTCCCGACCGCGTCGTGTTGGACGTCGTGCCCACGGGCGGCAGCGACTTCACCGGGTTCCTCCGAGGATGCCCCGGCCTTCAGGCCGGGGAGGAATCGGACTCCTGCGGAGCAGGGCAGGGATAGCCGGATCGCCGTCAGGGCGATCCGGTGTCCACTGGGCACGGCGGTGATGTCGCCCACGATGATCGAGAGCTCTCAACTGTCAGTCCGCTCGGGTAGGTTCGGATGCATGACGACAGAGGCGACCACGAAGGACACCGGGCATGCCCGGTACACCTTCCGTGTGCGCCTGTCGGCTACCGCGCGGCGCGCACTCGAAGCGGAGTGGGATCGCTGCCGGTGGATCTGGAACGAATGCGTCGCGAAGTCCCAGCAGGTCCACGCGCAGGGCCGGGCGACGGGTGAGAAGTTGACCTGCGGTCCGGGGCAGTTGGACAGGATGCTGACCGAGGCCCGCGGGATGACGCCCTGGCTGGCTGAGGGCGCGAGCGTGCCGCAGCAGCAGGTGATACGCGACTTCGCCAGGTCGAGGGCGAAAGCGCTGAAGGACATCAAGGACCGGTTGCCGATGCACCGGCGGGCCGGGATGCCCAGGTGGAAGAAGAAGGGGGAGGCGCGGCCCAGCCTGAACTACACCCGGCGCGGTTTCCGCCTCAGGGACGGCCGGCTGCACCTTGCGGGCCAGATCGTGCTGAGGGTGGTGTGGTCGCGGGGCCTTCCGGCCGACCCGTCGAGTGTGCGGGTGTTCCAGGACACGCTCGGGCATTGGTATGTGTCCTTCGTCGTTCCCGCGCAGAGCGAACCGCTCGCTCCCACGGGGCGCGTGCTCGGGGTGGACTGGGGTGTGACGGAGACCGCCACCACCACCGACGACGCCTACGATCTCCCCCATGCCGAGCACGGCAGGCGGGCCGCGCAGCGGCTGGCGAGGTATCAGCGGATGATGGCCCGGCGTCGGCCTTCGAAGGGACAGCCCGCATCCGCCGGGTACCGCAAGGCGCAGGCGCAGGCGGCGAAGCTGCACAAGAAGGTGGCGAGGCGGCGGGAGGACACCGGCCGCAAGTGGGCCAAGTCCGTGATGCGCGGCCATGACGGGGTTGCGGTGGAGGACTTCAGGCCGAGGTTCCTGGCGAAGACCACCATGGCCCGCAAGGCGGCCGATGCCGCCATCGCCGCGACGAAGCGTGCCCTGTGCGAGATGGGCCGCAAGCACGGGCGGGAGGTCCGTCTCGTGCACCCGGCGCACACCACGATGGACTGTGCGCGGTGCGGAGCGAGAACCAAGCACGCACTGCCTCTGTCGATGAGAACGTATGCCTGCACCGTGTGTGGAGCGGTGTCCCCCAGGGACAAGAACTCCGCCCGCGTGATGCTGGTCCGGGCAGGTTGGAACCCGGACGGTGCCGAGGGCGTAAGACCACCCGAGCCGCCGGCTCCGGTGGCGGCCTGAGCCGTAAATCCCCGCACAGCCCTGAAGGGTGACGCATCCCCTCCCTTCAGGGAGGGGAGCCTTCAATGACACCGCAGCCTGGGCATCGCTGCTGTACTCATGCCGCAGCTGTGTCTCGGCTGTTTCGCCTACAGGTTCTCCAGGTTCTTTGGCGGTCTGAGTGAGGCCTTTGACCGATGGGTGGTCAGATGGCCGTGGAAGAGCACGCCGGACTCGTCGGGCGCGCTCTTCCAGCGGTTGCTCCACCGCTGCCGGCCGCAGCCGGTGGGGTCCCGGGGCAAGGTGGTTCGGCCCAAGCACGCAATGTGATCCCGAGCCAAGGATCACCCATCGCCCAGACATCCTCAGCTGGAACCGTCCTTGCGCGGTCACGACCGTATCGTCACCGCTCGAATCGCCTCGGACGCATATCGCTCTGGGTGCTCACACGGTGGTGGTGACTCCGTCTGCGTGCTCGCTCCGTGTCCCGGGCGCGGCGGTGTTCATGTGCGACTGGCTGTCGCGTTCGGTGGGCAATGGTCCACCGACCGCGTGGTATCGGCGGCCGGCCACCAGAAGTTCCTCGGCAGGGAACTTGGTGATCACCTCGCAACCGTCGGCGGTCACGACCACCTCCTCCTCGATGCGGGCGGCTCCCCATCCGTCCCGAGCGGGCCAGTAGGTCTCGAGGGCGAAGACCATGCCCTCTTCGAGAACCTCCGGCGCGTCGAAAGACGTCAGCCGGCTGAAGATCGGTTTCTCCCAGATGCTCAGGCCGACGCCATGACCGTACTGAAGCGCGAAGGCCGCTTCCTCGTCGGGGAAACCGAACTCTTCCGCTCGTGGCCAGAGCTCCACGATGTCCGCGGTAGTGGCGCCGGGCCGGACATGGGCGAGCGCGATGTCCATGTACTCCCGGCATCGTGTATAGGCGTCGCGCTGGGCAGTTGAGGCGCTGCCGACTGCGAAGGTGCGGTAGTAGCAGGTCCGGTAGCCCATGTAGCTGTGCAGAATGTCGAAGAACGCGGGATCGCCGGGACGAATGATCCTGTCGGAGAACACGTGCGGATGTGGTGAGCACCGTTCTCCGGAGATCGCGTTCACCCCCTCGACGTGCTCTGAGCCGAGATCGTAAAGCGTCTTGCTGACTCGACCGACGCACTCGTTCTCACGGATTCCCGGGCGGAGGAACTCGTAGAGGTCGTCATAGGCGGCGTCGACCATGGATGCGGCGTGGGTGAGCAACCCGATCTCGTCGCGGGTCTTGATCCTGCGCGCCTCAAGGCACACCTGCTGCCCGTCCACGACGTCCAGACCGAGGCTTTGAAGGGCGAACAGGACCGGGGGCTCCACGATGTCCACGCCGATCGGCGCGTCGACGAGCCCGTGTTCGGCCAGGACCTCGAACACCTTGGCAGCGACGTCCTCGGCGCGCCCGACCCGGGGGCCCAGCGCCCCGCGCAGCGTCGACAAGCCGGCACGTGCTCCGCGGCCGGTTCCGGAGGGGGACGAAAGGCCGCCGTCAGGGATGTGCCGAGCGTCGTCGACCGCGAGATCGCGGTGGCCGGCGTCGAGCCAGGGCGCGTAGAGCTGGTGGTGTCGCGCCGCGGAGCCGAAGTCCCACAAGACCGGTGCTCCGCCGCGGGGGAGGAGGGCGAAGCGGATCATCTTGTCCATCGCCCAGGTGCCGATGTGGGTGGAGGTCATGTACCGGATGTTGTGGAAGTCGAAGCAGAGCAGGGCACCCAGCGAACTCCTTTCGAGTTCGGCCGTGAGCCGCTTCAGCCGCTCCTCGCGGAGACGGCTGATGTCGATCCGGTTCTCCCAGTCGACGTTCATCGACCCGAAGGAGGGGGTGAGCATGGTCATCAGAGGTCCTTTCCCTGGAGAAGCTCCCGATCGACAGGGCCGGGTGGCGCGGGCATGTCCAGTTCGAACTGCATGAGGCGGTGGAACCTGGACAGCGCGTTCCACATCGAGATGCTCATCGTCAGCTCCACGATCTGCGGCTCCGTGAAGTGCGTTGAGACGTCCTCGCGAACTGTGCCGCTGAGCAGCCCCGCCTGCCGGCTCGGGGCGACGACAGGCGGGCTCGACGTCACCTCGCGGGCGAGCTCGAGAGCGCAGCGCAGCGGCGGATCGAAGCGGTCCCAGCGACCGCGGACCACGTCGAGGAGGCGGTCAGGGTCTGCGCCGCCCCGCAGGGCACCTGTCCAGCGATGGCTAACCGTGTATCGGCAGCCGTTGAGCCAGGCCACGAGGAGCGCGCTGAGATCCTTGATCTCCTGGTCGACCGCTCCCGGTCCGGCGACGGAGCGCAGGAAGGGCAGGTAGCTCTCGAAGATCTCGGGCCTGTGGAACAGCGAGCGCCAGGTGTTGAGGAGCTGCCCGTATTGCTCTTGGCCCGACTCGGCGACCCTGCGTGGGCCTTCGGGGAGGTCATCGATGTCAAGCAGGTGGACGAACGCCATGGTGCTCACCGCATCGTCGTAGGGACGGGAACATCGGAAGGGAGGCCGTTGGCGACCTGTAGCCGCGGAAGAAGGCTCAGGAAGTCCTTCTCGCCGAGGTTGTGTGCGATCGCGTCCTCAACCAGCTCACGCGTGTGGAGCAGGAGGGGGAGAGCCACGTTGTTCCGGCTCGCCTCACTGAGCGTCAGATCGAGGTCCTTGGCCAGGCCTCGAGTGGTGAACGTGGCCTCGTAGTCGCGTCGCACTGCCGCGTCCATCTTGTACCTGATGAAGGGCGAGGCGAGGACCGAGGTGTCGAGCGCGCCGGCGAAGCTGTCGCGCTCGAGCCCAGCGGCTTCCATGACGAGGATGATCTCGGCCAGCAGTTCGCACGTCCCGGCGAGCAACGCGTTGAGCCCGAGCTTCGCGAGTTTCGCGGATGTCGGATCCGATCCCAGGTCGACCAGGTTGGCGGCGAAGGACCGGAGGACCGGCCCCGCCACGAGCTTGGCCTGATCTGGTCCGGCGAGCAAGACGCCGGCGTGACCACCCCGGACCACCGCAGGATTGCCGCTGACCGCGCAGCCGAGCATGGGGCGGGTGGTCGTTGCGGCCAGGTCCGCCATCGTGCGGGGGCCGATCGTCGACGCCTCCACGAGGACTGCGTCGTTCTCGAGTTCAAGGGTGGTGACTACCTCGGTCACGGCAGCGTCGTCGCCGAGGATGGAGATGACGACGCCGCAGCCGGCGACGGCCTCGGCGGACGAGGCGGCGGCTACCACAGTGCCGCCTTCCAGGCTGCGTGCGCGTTCCAGGGTGCGGTTCCAGACCTTCACGTGGTAGCCGTGAGAGGCCAACCTCTCGGTGATCGCCGTACCCATCCGGCCTGCGCCGAGGACGGCCACGGGTACGGCGTCCGCATGCTCCATCGGTGCCTCCTGTTCTGCTGTCGTGACGAGCGCGCGCTGTGCAGCAACACTGAACCCAGACTGGAGCGCTGCCTGTCCTGATGTCGCACGCGCCTGCGCCTCTCCTGCCCACGTCAGGGCGGGTGGTGAGCCTGCGTTTCACCCGCACGTGGGATCAAAGCATCCGTGCAGTGTAACTGCACAGCCTCTGGATAGTTATGAATGAGACTGTACAGCCTGAGTCGTCAGTCGGGGGTTGAGTTGCAGCGCGCGTCAGGGCGGCGCCGGGCGACCGGAGACAGGAGTTGTGCCTCCGGTACCGCGGCCAGGTATCTGGGGAGATCGCAGGCAGGGCGGGGCCCGTCGGCCACCCCAAAAAGGCGGCGCCTGAGAAAACGCCCGGACTGCCACCACCACTGGATTGCTGTCCAGCGACAATCCGGGGTGAAGCAGAGGCCCGCAGCAAGCAAGAACTTCGGGAGATTCCTAGACGTCAGCAGAATCGCTGTTGCGCCCGATGATCACCCATACCGCCTGGAGCGGTCCGTCGCCGACGTTCTCCAGGCGGTGTGGGAGATGGGAGTCGAAGCGGATGGAGTCGCCTGGGCCGAGGTCGTATTCCTCGAATCCGAGGGTGACGCGGAGTCGGCCGCGCAGGACCAGACCGTACTCGCGCCCCGAGTGACGAACGTGCGAGCCGTTGGGGCAGGAGGCCCCGCCGGGTTCGTAGGTCAGTTGGATGAACTGCACCCCCTTGTCGCTGGCCAGTGGTTCCCACGTGATTCCCGATTCGAGCCCGACCGTCGTGCGCGTGTGCGCGTACTGGACGACGATCGGGCCGGAGGAGGTCGCGCGCTGTCGTGGTGCCGGCCTGGGGGAGGGGGCGAACAGTTCGTCAAGGGAGATGCCGAGCTCGCGCACGAGCGCGAACAGGGTGGTGACCGAAGGCTGGGACCGCCCGTTCTCGATGTGCGACAACGCCGATGGAGAGATGCCGGCGCGCTCGGCGAGCGCCCGCAGGCTCAACCCGGAGTTCTCTCGGCGCCGGCGAAGTGACCTTCCCATAGCCTCCCGTGGTGCGGCTCCCTCCCGCTCGGTCTCCGAGACCGATCGCCGGGCCGCCAGCCCCTGCGGACCTGCGGATGCGCGGGGCGCCGATGCTGACGTCATGAGAGCAGTTTGACGAACTCGCCGAGTCCGCTTTCCAGCGCCTCGTCGAAGGGCATCTGCAGGAACCGGTGAGCGGCTCGCCTTCCGCGGGCCAGCACCTCGGGGGCGGCTCGTGTGACACGCTCCACCCACCTGGCCACTGTGGCATCCAACTCCCCTGGCTCCACGACCTCGTTGACGATGCCGAGCTGAGCTGCGCGGTCGGCAGAGAAGGGTTCGCCAGTGAGGATGTTCTCCAGAGCGTGTCTCGGCTGGAGCCGCAGGAGAGGCGGCACCTGCGCGATCATCGGCCACATTCCCGCTTGCGCTTCGGTGGTTCCGAGACGGGCGCCCCGGGCAGCGACGGCGACGTCGGTCATCACCGCCAGCGCGAATCCGGACATCAGCGCGTCCCCGTTGATCGCACCGAGTACGGGCTTGCCCAGGCCGGGGAAGACACGCAGGAGGGACACAAGCGTACGAGCGAACTCGGCCGGATCGCCTTGCCGGACCTCGCCACCGTCGACGCCGCCGCAGAAGACCTCACCTGCGCCCCGCAGGACGATGGCTCGGACACTGGCGTCGCTGTCGCAGGCGAGCATCGCATCACGAAGCGAGATCATCAGTTCGGGGTTGAGGTAGTTGAGTGGGGGGCGGTCCAACGTGAGGTAGGCGGTGCCGTCCTGCTTGACGATTTGAATCATGAAAGTCCCTTTCGTATCCGGAAAGGCGGCGCTGTTCATTGTAGCTGAACATGACTGTTCACTCATCGTTGACAGGCGTGAGTGCTGCGCCTACGTTGACGGACATGACCACACAACACCCCGAGGATGCGGCGTACGGCATGCCGTCCCGCGCGGCCATGGGGATGATGCGCGCGCGATGCCTCCTTCGCGGTATCGACCACCCGAGCTTCGACGCGCTGTGCCAGGAGATCGACAGCTGGCGGTCATGGCCGTCGGCGTGGGCGCGCCTGGGCGAACGATTCATGTCCAAGGCCGAGGAGTGCCAGAAGGCGGGCTTCATGGCGAGCGCCGGCGAGCTCGCCCTTCGCGCAGGAGTCGCCTTTCACTTCGGTAAGGCGCTGGCTGTCGCTCCCACGGCGTCCTACCGCGATCTCACGAAGCGCTCTGTGGACTCGGTCCGGCGCGGTCTCCAGATGCTCGACCCCACGTTCGAGCGGGTGGTGGTCCCCGCAGGCGAAGGCCACCTGCACGCCAATCTCCGGCGGCCGCTGGGGGCCGAGCGTCCGCCGCTCGTGCTGCTGATTCCCGGGACTGAGTCGACGAAGGAGGAGTTCCCGTTCTGGGAGGAGACCTTCCTTCGTCGAGGAATGGCGACACTCTCGATCGACGGGCCGGGTCAAGGCGAGACTGGGTTGACCCTCCACATGCGCCATGACTACGAGGCGGCAGTGAGCCCGCTCCTCGACGCCCTGGCCGACCGGTCCGACATCGATCACCAGCGGATCGGGGCCACCGGGATCAGCCTCGGCGGCTACTACGCCATCCGCGCAGCGGCTGCCGAGCCGCGCATCCGGGCAGTCGTCGCCAACTGCGGCCCGTGGGCCCTCGCCGGGCAGTGGGAGGCCGGCCTCATGCCACCGTTGTACGCGCACAAGTACATCTGGGGGCTCGGCGCCGCCGACGAAACGGAGGCACGACTGAAAGCGCGCCCCTTCACCCTGGACGGCGTCGCGGAAAACGTCGACGTCCCGGCGCTGGTAATCTTCGGAGGGGCGGACGTCCTCCTCGACGCCGACGAACACGGACGGCGCACGGCAGAGGCGCTTGCGCGCGGTGAGTTGTGGATGTTCGAGGATGGGAACCACGGAGTCACCAATCGCGCGGTCGAACACATCGGCCCCAGCGCGGACTGGCTCAGGCGGCGCCTGGACGAGGCGCGTCGCTGAAGCGTCGCTCCTGGGGCCGCACGGAACCGGAGGACGATGATGGACCCTGTCGAGATCGGCACGCAACTTCGAACCCTGCGCGAGCGGGACGGAGTGAGCCTGCGGGGCCTGGCAGGCAGGGTCGGCATCTCCCCGAGCCTGCTGTCGCAGATTGAGACCGGAAAGACACAACCTTCGGTCGGAACGCTCTACGCGTTGGTGAACCAGCTCGGCATCTCCTTCGACGACCTGTTCGGTGGCGGCTCCAGTACGCAGGAGACCCCCACGCAGGAGGCCATTCCGGTCGTCCAGCGCTCCACCGACAACCCCCGGCTCACCATGGAGCACGGCGTCGTCTGGGAGCGGCTGGCGATGGGGGCTTCAGGACACGTGGACCCGCTGCTCACCACGTACCACCCGGGCGGGGCCAGTTCGAAGGACGGTCAGCTCATGTCTCATGACGGCACCGAGTACGGCTACCTGATCAAGGGAGAGCTGCGGCTGCATCTGGAGTCGGACTCCTACGTCATCCGAGCCGGTGACTCGCTGTGCTTCGACTCACGCAGACCTCACCTCTACGTCAACGAGACCGATCGTGCCGCGACCGGTGTGTGGTTCGTGGTACGCGATTCCCCCCAGGACGCCTCGATGTTCGGCTGAGCTCCTGCCCGACAACTTCCAGCTGAACCGGGCTTCCAGATGAGCCGGGTTCCCGCGGGCCGCCGCATGCTCGCGAGGTGTGCCTCCGCCTGCCCGGCGGGCGGAGGCTCCGCCCAGGCCAGCACCTGTTCCGGAAGCATCGGTTTCAGTTGTGACGGGGCGGGCGTGTCCCGAGTGCGTGGCAAAGTCAGGGGAATTGAGCTGTCTCAGCCACCGGATCGGCTTGTGAGGAACAACTCGGGATGACCGGTCAGCTCCACACGGGTGCGCCGGATGTGTCCGGCAGAGTTCGTCGTCGGCCAGGCCGACTGGGACGCCGCCGCCCCGAAGCTGCTCACCGGCATGTTCAGTCAACTGGTACTGGTCCGGGCGTTCGAGGAGTTCGTCCTCGAGCTCGCGGCCGAAGGGCTCATCCACGGTCCGGCACACTCCAGCATCGGGCAGGAAGGGGGCGCGGTCGGCTCCTGCATCGCGCTGACCTCCCGGGACACCGTGAACGGGTCGCACCGCGGACACCACCAGTTCCTGGCCAAGGTGCTCACCCACCTGCACCCGGAGGGCATCGATCCCACCAAGCGGTTCCCCGAGGACGTGCGCGATGCCCTGCTGCGTACGCTGCGGGAGATCTGCGGTCTGGACAAGGGCTTCAGCCACGGTCGAGGCGGCAGCATGCACCTGCGGTGGCCGGAGGCGGGGGCGATCGGCACCAACGCGATCGTCGGCGGCGGCGTACCCCTGGCGGCCGGCTCCGCCTGGGCCCACAAGCACGCCGGCACGGACGCGGTCGCGGTCACATACTTCGGTGACGGCGCCATCAACATCGGATCCACCCTGGAGACCTTCAACCTCGCCGCGGCATGGTCGCTGCCGCTGTGCTTCTTCGTGGAGAACAACCAGTACGCCGTCTCCACCCACGTCTGCGAGGTCATTGCCGAACCGCGACTGTCGGGCCGAGGCCCCGGGTTCGGAATCCGCAGCTGGAAAGTCGACGGGATGGACCCGCTCGCGGTCCACCTGGCGACCCGGGAGGCACTGGAGCACATGCGCAGCGGCCACGGTCCGACGCTGATCGAGGCCGACGTCTACCGCTACTTCCACCAGAACGGGCCGTTCCCCGGCTCCGCATGCCGCTACCGCACCAAGCAGGAGGAGACCGAGTGGCGCCGTCGGGATCCCCTCGACGCCACGGCCCGCCATCTCGTCAGGCGCGGGATCCTGACTCAGGAGGACGTGGAGGGCACGGTGACCCGCGCGAAGTCCTTGATGGCCGAGCTCGGAGAAGTGGTGCTGGAGCCCAGGCCTGACGGGAAGCCCGGGACACGCCGCATCAGGCCTTCCGAGTGGCCGGATCAGGGCTTCGTCGACGAGGGGATCAGGGGCGACCTGAGTGAGCTCTCCGACGTCGGGTTCACCGACTGCGGCGACTTCGAGGGGAAGCTGACCGACGTCAAGTTCATCAAGGCGGTCGCCGAGGTGATGGCCCGACGACTCGAGACCGACCCACGCGTAGTGGTCATGGGCGAGGACGTGCACCGGCTCAACGGCGGCACCAACGGCGCGACCCGCGGGTCGAAGGAGGCCTTCCCTGACCGCGTGCTGGGCACCCCGATCTCCGAGAACGCGTTCGCCGGACTCGGCGGCGGGATGGCGATGGACGGCCGCTTCCGGCCCGTAGTGGAATTCATGTACGCCGACTTCATGTGGGTCGCCGCCGACCAGCTCTTCAACCAGATCGGCAAGGCGCGGCACATGTTCGGCGGTGAAGGCGAGGCCCCCTTCGTCCTGCGGAGCAAGGTTGCGATGGGCACCGGCTACGGTTCGCAGCACTCCATGGACCCGGCCGGCATCTTCGCCACCGCGCCCGGCTGGCGCATCGTGGCCCCCTCGACTCCCTTCGACTACGTCGGGCTGATGAACACCGCACTCGCCTGCGACGACCCGGTCGTCGTGCTTGAGCATGTCGATCTGTACAACTCCACCGGGCCGGGGTTGCCGGACCACTACGACCATTACCTGCCTGTCGGGAAGGCGGCCGTACGGCGCGAGGGCGGCGCCGTGACGGTCCTGACCTACCTGGCGATGACCCAGTTCGTCCTTGACGCGGTTACGCAGACCGGGATCGACGCCGAGGTCATCGACCTGCGCTGGCTCGACAGTGCCAGTCTCGACTGGGAGACGATCAGCGCGTCGGTCAAGAAGACCAACAACGTCCTCATTGCCGAACAGGGTGCCGTCGGCACCTCCTACGGCGGCTGGCTCGCCGATGAGATCCAACGTCGGCTGTTCGACTGGCTCGACGCGCCCGTCGAGCGGGCCACCGGGCGTGAGGCCTCACCGACCATCAGCAAGGTCCTGGAACGTGCGGCCTTCGCCTCGACCGAGGAAGTCGTCGCCAAGCTGCAGCAGTTCGCGGGGGAGTGGCCATGCCCGACATCCTGCGTATGCCCGAGGTCGCCGCGAACACGCCGGAGGTGGTCCTGGCCACATGGAACGCCGAGGTGAACGCCCCGTACTCCGCGGGCGACACGATCGTCACCGTGGAGACCGAGAAGGCCGTCATCGACGTCGAGGCCGAGGCGGATGGCGTTCTCCTGCGGCTACTCGTCGACGAGGGGACGAACGTGGAGGTCGGCACTCCGATCGCGGTGTGGGGCTCGGTGGGCGACACCGACGCCGAGGCCGAGGTCCTGCTGGCCACCCTGGGACTCTCAAGCGTGGCGGAGGGGGTACCGCACCAGCCGACGGCCGATGAGGCGAGATCGCCGGCGTCCATGGTGTCCACGACCGCGCCCCTCGTCATCGCAGACGGTGAGCGCCTCTTCGCCAGCCCCCTGGCACGGCGGATGGCGCGCGACCTCGGAGTCGACCTCGCCTCGCTGGTGGGCACCGGTCCCGGCGGTCGCATCCGCCGACGCGACGTCGATGCGGCTGTCGCGGCCGGCGCGTCGCGGCCGACGCGGACGTCGGGCGAGGCCCTCCGGCCGGTGCCGACGGTCGAGGCCCCGGTGGCTGGCGTCGGATACGAGGACGTGCCCAACACCCGGATCAGGCAGGCCATCGCCCGACGGCTGACCGAGAGCAAGCAGACCACGCCCCATTTCTACCTGCGTGGCTCTGCCCGCGTGGACAGACTTCTCGCCCTCCGCAAGGAGATCAACGAGGGCGGAAAGGTCAGGGTCTCGGTCAACGACATGCTCGTGAAGGCGGTCGCCCGCGCCCACACGCTCGTGCCGGGCCTGAACGTGCAGTGGAACGTGGACTCGATCCGCCACTTCTCGGGCGTCGACATCGCCGTGGCCGTCGCCACCGACACCGGGCTGGTCACCCCGGTCGTCCGAGGCGTCGACTCGATGCCCGTGGGGCAGTTGGCCGAGTCGACCCGGGACCTCGTCACCCGGGCGAAGCAGCGCCGCCTCCAGCAGTGCGAGCTGGAGGGTGGCTCCATCACGGTGACCAACCTGGGTATGTACGGCACCGAGGAGTTCGCCGCGATCATCAACCCCCCGCAGGCCGCGATCGTGGCCGTCGGTGCCGTACGCCAGGAGCCGGTCGTCCAGGACGGCCAACTCGCAGTGGCGGCAGTCCTGCGCGTCACGCTCGCCGTCGACCACCGCCCGGTCGACGGTGCCACCGCCGCCGAGTGGATGAAGGCAATCGTGGATCTCCTTGAGCACCCGCTTCAGATTGTCCTCTGATCCGCCACGGGCCGCCCGTCGCGCGGGTATCAGTCGGCGAAGTCCTCGTCGCACCACAGCCCGTCCAGCCGGTCTATCACCCACATCGCCGTCGTACCGCCCGGATTGCTCGCCCGCGCGATCTGCGCGGTCAGAGAAGGGACTTGCTCACCGGAACGGAGACGGAGCGACAACAGCCACCTCGACAACTGCATCGATCTTCGCTGATCACGCTGGCGCACCGGGAAACTCAAGATCCCCGACAGAGTCAAGCCAGGGTGAGATCACACAGCGGGACTCTTCGGACGACGAGGGTGACGCTGGTAACGGGCTGTAGGGCGCGAGGATGAGCGCGGCTCGGCCAAGGCGAGCTTGCCAATGCCCTGCCAGAGCCTGGTCTGAGCCGGTCATTGACCGGGGCTCGGCCCGGCCGATGGGGCGGTGGCGACTGACAGTTGCTGTCGACGCACCTGGGCGCTGATCTTGAAGGCTCCCCTCCCTGAAGGGAGGGGATGCGTCGCCCTCCAGGGCTGAGCGGGGATTTACGGCTCAGGCCGCCACCGGAGCCGGCGGCCCCGGTGGTCTTACGCCCTCGACACCGTCCGGGTTCCAACCTGCCCGGACCAGCATCACGCGGGCGGAGTTCTTGTCCCTGGGGGACACCGCTCCGCACACGGTGCAGGTATACGTTCTCATCGACAGAGGCAGTGCGTGCTTGGTTCTCGCTCCGCACTTGGCACAGTCCATCGTGGTGTGCGCCGGGTGCACGAGACGGACGTCCCGCCCGTGCTTGCGGCCCATCTCGCACAGGGCACGCTTCGTCGCGGCGATGGCGGCATCGGCCGCCTTGCGGGCCATGGTGGTCTTCGCCAGGAACCTCGGCCGAAAGTCCTCCACCGCGACCCCGTCGTGGCCGCGCACCACGGACTTGGCCCACGTGCGGCCGGTGTCCTCACGCTGCCGCGCGACCTTCTTGTGCAGCTTCGCCGCCTGCGCCTGGGCCTTGCGGTAGCCGGCGGATGCGGGCTGTCCCTTCGGACGCCGGCGCCGGGCCATCATCCGCTGGTACCTCGCCAGCCGCTGCGCGGCCCGCCTGCCGTGCTCGGCATGGGGGAGATCGTAGGCGTCGTCGGTGGTGGTGGCGGTCTCCTTCACACCCCAGTCCACCCCGAGCACGCGCCCCGTCGGGGCGAGCGGTTCGCTCTGCGCGGCAACGACGAAGGACGCGTACCAATGTCCGAGCGTGTCCTGGTACACCCGCACACTCGACGGGTCGGCCGGAAGGTCCCGCGACCACACCACCCTCAGCACGATCTGGCCCGCAAGGTGCAGGCGGCCGTCCCTGAGGCGGAAACCGCGCCGGGTGTAGTTCAGGCTCGGCCGCGCCTCCCCCTTCTTCTTCCACCTGGGCATCCCGGCCCGGCGCTGCTGCGGCAACCGATCCTTGATGTCCTTCAGCGCTTTCGCCCTCGACCTGGCGAAGTCCCGAATCACCTGCTGCTGCGGCACGCTCGCGCCCTCAGCCAGCCAGGGCGTCACCCTGCGGGCCTCGGTCAGCATCTTGTCGAGCTGAGCCGGACCACACGTCAGCTTCTCGCCACCCGCTTTGCCCTGCACGTGGACCTGCCGGGACTTGGCCACGCACTCGTTCCAGATCCACCGGCAGCGATCCCACTCGGCTTCGAGCCGGCCCCTGGCCGTGTTCGACAGGCGCACACGGAAGGTGTACCGGGCATGCCCGGTGTCCTTCGTGGTCGCCTCTGTCGTCATGCATCCGAACCTACCCGAGCGGACTGACAGTTGAGAGCTCTCGATCATCGTGGGCGACATCACCGCCGTGCGGGGTGGACGCCGGATCGCCCTGACGGCGATCCGGCCATCCCTGCCCTGCTCCGCAGGAGTCCGATTCCTCCCCGGCCCGAAGGCCGGGGCATCCTCGGAGGAACCCGGTGAAGGAGACGTCAACGGCCACGACGCTCGCGTGGTCCTCCGGCACTCCGGCAGCGATCAGGCCGGCAATGGCGACAGGGACGGCCTGATCGTCCAGCCCCCTGTCCTGCACACTCTCCAGCAAGGCGACGATGAGGGCTTCCAGTCCGGCCCTGAGCGCCGTGGGCGGCACGTGGGAATGGAAGACACCTTCCAGCCGGCCTCTCTCCAGAATGGCGGTTGCCGCGTCTCGGATCGGAGCCAGGATCCCTCCCACACGGTCGACTCCCCCATGCCTGCCAGCCAGCGCCAGAAGCATCCGGTGCCGGTCTGCGACGGGCCACAGCGCAAGAAGCAGCCGGGCGAGAGCGTGCTTGGCCGGCTCATCCGGCCTCACGGCGTCGTCCATGGCCTCTCGCAGAGCTTCGGCAGCCTCGTCGACGAGTGTCTCCAGCAGCGCTGCCCGGCCGGGAAAGTGTCCGAAGAGAGTGCGCCGCACGACACCCGCGGCTCGTGCGAGCTCCTCCATCGTGACGTTCGGGTTCCGGCCGAGCTCTTGGCGAGCCGTGGCCAGGATACGAGCCCGGTTGGACTGTGCCCTGCTGCGCTGCGGAGCGTGAGTAGCGGACTTGGTCATGGGAAACCTCAGCGGATCCGTACTCGAGAGTGGCGACGTGCGGCCGTCAGGGCCGCCGCCGGCACCGCTCGATCCTTGTGAGACAGATTGACTCACACTGCACTTCGATACATACTGTCTCACAGAGGGGGCCCGCAGAGTGCGGGACCCGCGAGCGTTTGAGGAGTGGCCATGGACGGGACCGAGAACATCGTCGTCTTCCGCTTCACCGAGCAGGCCGCCGCCTATCAGGCACTCAGCGAGTTGAAGCAGCTGGGCGGCTCCACCGCGGAGGTCACCGGTGCGATGCTCGTCGAGCGCCGACTGGACGGGACGGTGCGGATCCCCGAGGGCGTCGATGCCAGGGCCGGAGAAGGCACGCTGGTCGGCGGCCTGGTCGGTTCGGTGGTGGGCTTGCTGGGCGGACCGCTGGGCGTGGTGCTGGGCTGGGGAGCCGGAGCCCTGATGGGCGGCGGCGCAGACTGGCGTCGGGCGGTGGACAGCTCCGGTCTGGTGGCCCTGGTGGCCGACGAGGTGAGCGCGGGCAGCACGGTGCTGGTCGCCGAGGTCGCCGAGCGGGACACGGCGACGATCGACCTGCTCGCCATGCGGTTCGGCGCGGTGCTGGAGCGCAGGCCGGCCGAGCGGGTGCACGCCGAGGTGAAGGCGGTCCGCGAGGCGCAGCAGGCGGCGGAGCGGGAGGCCGCGAAGGTGCGCCGTGAGCAGAAGAAGGCCCGCCTGGAAGGCACGATGGAGGCGCGCGGCAAGGCGCTGAAGCAGCGGCTCCAGCGCCCCGCTGCCTGACTTGCTCGCACGTCATCGCGGGTAGGGCCCAGGTCGCGTGGAGTCGGGCCATGTCGCTGTTCGGGTGATTTCCACCTTGCAGCAGGAGCCGGTGTTCGACATGTCAATCCCCTGGTTCATGGAGAACGTTGGTGGTGTGGCCCGGCTTTCCTGATCGGTCCGGGCTCGCGCTTCGTGGATGATCCAAGGACGTCGAGCACGCTTCGCCTACGTTGCTGTCGCGCGCGCCCGTGTGTCCCGATCTGGGAGATCGACGTGGATCAAAGGCCACCCGGCTGTCGCTGGCTGAGTGGACGTTGGTCGGCGACCGGCAACATGGTCAGTGGTACGTCCATCCGGGCACGGTCACCGGCGCAGGAGGCGGCAAGAACCGCGCGGACGCAGGCGTGGTCGACCGGACGCGGGTTGAGCGGCCGGCCTTGGACGACGATGTCCGCGGCCGCGTCGATCTCCTCGGCCGGAAAGCCGAGCGCGGACAAGGACTGCGTGGCTCCGATTTCGTTCCGCAGGTCCCAGATCGCACCCGCCGCGTGGTCGACCTGGCGGCCGGCCGCCAGGAACGCCGCCTCGACGGCCGCCATCGCCGCTGGCGAGGCGTGCGCGTTGACGGCCAGGGCGTACGGGATGACCGCGGAGTGGGACGGGGCATGCGGCAGGTCGTAGGTGCCACCGAGGGTGTGGCAGATCTTGTGGTGAATGCCCATCCCCGTGGTCCCGAGCGTCCAGCCGCCAAGCCAGGCGCCGTAGGTCACCTCGACGCGGGCGTTGATGTCCGACGGATCCGCCACCACCTTGGGCAGGCCCCCTGCGAGTGCCCGGATCCCTTCTTGTGCCATGAGCACGGCCAAGGGGGACACCTGCGGTGCATACAGGCACTCGGCGAGATGCGCCAGAGCGTTCATGCCGCTTGCGGCCGTGAGAGTCGGGGGTAGCGACACTGTGAGCTCGGGGCCGTAGATGACGACCCGGGGCAGTACGTGCGGGTCACGCCTGGTGGTCTTGCGCCTGTTGTCGGTGACCCCCCAGATCGGCGTCATCTCCGATCCCGCGTAGGTGGTGGGTACGGCGAGGATCGGCAGGTGCGTGTCCTTCGCGAGGGCTTTGGCGGTACCGATCGCGGAACCGCCCCCGACCACCACGACGGAGTCGGCGTCGGTGGCGCGTGCGGCGGCCACCGCCCGCGCGGCCACGTCCGTGGGCACGTGCATGGCCACTTCGTCGAAGCGACCGACGAGCAGTGCAGCCAGCAGGTCGGACAGCTCGCGGCCGGCTCTCAAGGAGGGGGTGCTGACCAGCAGCGGACGGGTCAGCCCGAGCCGGCCCAGCTCGGCGCCGAGCTCCAACCTGCTGCCGACACCGAACACGACCCTCGAGTAGGGGGCGTCATGAACGAACTGCATGGCGACACATCCTTGTCACAGCGTGCTCCTCGCACAGAGGTTGGCGGCGCCCCGAATGCCTCGGCAAGCACGGCGCCGCATCCGCCTGCAACGCGCCCGGTCTCCGGGTGGGTATGCACGGGCAGGCGCCCCGAGCGGATGGCGTCCAACGTTCCTCAAAGGCGCGCGTCTGAAGCGGCGACATGGGTCAGCCCACTGCGATGTCGTCGGCGAGCAGGGATGTGCGCAGGTGGCTCAGCACGCTATCCAGGTTCTGGGCGGCGCAGGCGTCGTACACATAGAAGTCCGGGCGGATGACGACCGCGTCGGCCTCCAAGTCGTCGAACCAGGCCGCGTAGGTGCCCTCATCGTCGGACACCGGCGCACCCTCGCCGACCTCGACGAAGCGAAGGCCGTAGCCTTTTGCCCAGGTACGGATCCCGTGCGGGAGTGAGGCGAAGGCGCCAGGCCGGCCCAGCACCGTCCAGCCGTAACCGATGATGTCGTCGAATCGGCCCCTGGCCCCGCCCGAAGTCACCTCCCCCTGGTAGGACAGGTAGCCGGCCTGGGGATGGCTGCCGGTCAGGCCGGCCCCGAGGCGGGGGAGCGGCGGGGGCGCGGGAGTAAGCTCGGGGTCCTGGAGCGCGGCCATCATCCGGGCGTCGCGGGCGGCGGCCGCCTGCGGGTCGGTCACGCAGATGACCTGCCCCAAGTTCACGCACAGCTCGATGACATGGCGGACGTGTTCGATGCGCTCCGGGCCGTAGGTGTCGAGCAGCGAATCGGGGGCCTTGCCTCGCATAACCGCGTCGAGCTTCCACCCCAGATTTTCGGCGTCGCGGATGCCGGCACACATGCCCTGGCCGGCGAATGGCGGCGTCAGGTGCGCCGCATCACCGGCGAGGAACAGTCGCCCGTCGCGCCACCGGTCGCACCAGCTCGCGCCGAACGTGTACACCACGTGCCGTTCGAGGACCGCGTTGTCCGGGGTCAGCCCGAATTCGCCGACCAGGCGCCACGCCGTCTCTGCGGTGTTGAGCTCCTGGATCGACTCCCCGGGGAGACGCATGAACTCGAACCGCTGTCGATGCGGGGACCCGCCGGGGATCACCGTGGTCGGCCGCTCGGGTCGGCACCACTGCCAGGCGCGCGCATCGTTCTGAAGCGGCTTGTGCGGGAGTAGGTCGACGATGAGCCAGTCGAACTCGAATCCGAGATCGGTCGTCGTCACCGCCATGCGGCTGCGCACGAACGAATTCGCGCCGTCGGCCCCGACGACGTACCGACACCGGAAGATCTGCGTCTCGGCGTCGGTGCCCCCTTCGTACAGGCGGGTCATCACCGTGGCGCTGTCGTCGTCCTGGACGATCTCGACCGCCTCCCAGCCGCGGAGGACCTGTGCCCTCGCCTCTGTGGCCACGATCGCGTTGATCTCGCGCTCAAGGTGGGGCTGGTAGAAGAAGTTGTTGACGTGCCACCCGGAGCGTCCGCGGCCGCGCCAGTCCAGCTCGAGCAGGACCTCCTTGTCCGCGTTCACCCAACGATAGGGGACGTTGAACTGTTGGATCGCGGGGTTGGTCGCGGCGTCCAGGCCGATGCTGTTGAACAGCCGGGCTATCTCGTCGTCGAAGTGGACCGCGCGTGGGAAGGCATAGGCCTGCGGGAACCGCTCGATGCAGACCGAGGTCCAGCCCAAGCACCCCAGCTTGTAGGACAAGTACTGCCCCACGGGGCCGTACCCGATGATGACGACGTCAACGTCGGTGTGCTGACTCATCTCCCGCACGCTCCCCTCTGATGGCACCTGGATGGGCGCCGGTTGGGCTGGGAGAGACCCACCAAAGGGGGGATGCTCATTCCAGGTCCCGCTTGTCTCCGGGCTGCTTTGTGACAGTTGGCCGTCATGGTGTGCTCCGGGTGAACAGGTTGGTGAATTCGGTCAGGGCCGCGTCCAGCGCATCGTTGTAGCGCAGGGACAGGAAGCGGTCGGCGGTGCGGCGGCCCGCGGCCAGCAAGTTCGATCTCGTGGCACGGGTGACCCAGGTCTCGGTGACGGCCGGCAGCCGGTCAGCGGGGACGACCTCGTTCACGACACCGATCTGGCGCGCTGCGCGTCGAACGGGTCACCGGTGAGGATGTTCTCGAACGCGTGGTGGCGGCCGAGGGTGTGCAAAACGGGAACGGAGGCGACCATGGGCCAGGCACCCAGGCTTGACTCCGTGGTGCCGAGCCTGGCTCCTTCGCGAGCGATCACGATGTCGCTCGCGCATACCAGTGAGAACCCGGACATGAGGGCGTCGCCGTTGACCGCGGTGATGACGGTGACGCCGAGAGTGGGAAGGGTTTTGAACAGTTCGACCATCGCGGCTCCGAACTCGGCCGGGTCGCCCTGGCTGAGCCGCGTGGCGTCCACCCCGCCGCAGAAGATGTCGCCCGCGCCGGTCAGCACCACCGCCTTGACGTCGGGATGCTCGTCTGCCGCACGCAGCGCGTCGAGCAGGCTGGCCACCAGCCCGGGGTACAGCGCGTTCGCGTCCGGATTGTCGAGGGTGATCCACGAGGCGCTGCCTCGCAGCTCGGTACGAATGCCGTCCATTGCTGTTCCTGTTCGATCCGTCGTTCAGAATTCTTCAGCGGACGATCGGGTCGTCACGTGGCCTTGTCGGCGACGTGACGACCCCTTACATGTGGGTCAGGAGCCAGTCAGCGCCGGGGCCGAGGTGCTCCGCGGCGAAGTTGGTGACCGCATGGTTGCCCCGCTCGAACATCCAGAGCTCACCCTTGGGCAGCGTCTGGGCGGTGCGCCTGCCGTGGCCGTCGGCGTCCAGGAGCACGTCCTGGCCGCCGAAGATGACCAGCGCAGGCACGTCGACCCGCTCGGCAACGCCGTCGAGCGTGAGGGACTTGGCACGCTCGCGGGCCGTCTCCTCGCTGCCGCCACCGAGGTTCCAGGCGTACTTCGCACGGTAGAGGGGCGGCATCCGCTCCCACTCCTCGCCGAGGTTCCAGGGGCCGCAGTTGGCCAGCACCGCCGTCACACGGGGCTCGAAGGCGGCAGAGCGGATGGCGTAGTAGCCGCCGAGGCTCACGCCGGCGGCCGCGATCCGCGTGAGGTCGAGGTCGTCGCGGCCGTCCAGGGCGTCGAGCAGCGCGGACACCGCTTGCTCGTAGTCGTGCCGGATGCCCAGGTCGAATCCGACCTCACCCTGGCCTGGGCCATCCACGGAGAGCGTGGCCATCCCGCGGCTGAGGAAGTCCTCTTCCCATTGCGGGAACTCCTCCTTGACGGATTCGGTGCCCGGCAGGAGCAGGACCAGGGGTGGTCGGTCCGTGCCGCGGGGCCGGCGGAGATTGCCGACGACCTTGTGCCCTTCGAAGGGAACCGCGATCCGTTCGAAGGTCGGGTCCAGGAGCCGCAGTCCGGCGGCGACAGCGTCGATGCTGCGGATCGTCAGGTCCCGGTAGCGGGCGTCATCCTGTACCGCCAGGGCTTTCCCGAAGTGGAATGCGACGCCTGCGCGCAGCCGTGCGGCACCGGCGCTCGTCTGCCAGCCTGCGGCCTGGTAGCGGTCGGCCAACCCCTCATAGTGCTCGCCCATTGCCGTCCACTGGTCCCACCAGTCGTCCCAGCCTTCGACCTTCTCGGACAAGCGCTGGTAGTCAGCAAGGTCGATACCTCTGATCAGGCATCGGGCCTGCATGGTCGCGAGCGCCACGCCGACGTCGCCACGAGGATCTGTCATGGAACTCCCCTGTCATTCGGATGCTGTCGCGGGATGGCGCCGCCGAAGCGCCCTCGGGACGACTGGCCACGCCATCACTGTCGGATAGCGGCCAACACGGAGCCGATGACGGGCTTCCACACGGTGATCTCCGCTTCGCTGATCACGCCGCCGGCGGCGGCGAAAGGGTCTTTCTGGATCAGTGACCGAACCTGGGCCTTGTCCGCGCGGAACAGCAGAAGGGCACCGCGCGGCTAGTCAGGCCCATAAGGCCCCGAGAGCAGCAGGACGCCCTGGTCGGCGAGTGCATGCAGCCAGTCACGATGCTCGGGCAGGACACGGTCGCGCCGGGCGACGTCATCGGTGTAGCGATAGGTGACGGCGACGATCGTCATCAGGTTCCCATCTCCGACTTCGCCGAAGGCTCCACGAAGCTCATAGCGGAGGTGATTCCACCGCCGCCCGAGCGGTCGGCGGGGAGGAGGGCATCGAAGAGCGCCTTGGCTCTGGCCTGGTTGGTGAATCCGCCATCGACGGCGATCTCCGCACCGGAGAGGTACCGGGACTCATTGCTGATCAGGTGGACGACCAGGTGCGCCACGTCCTGCGGCTCCCCGAGAATGCCGAGCGGGTTGGCAGCGAGTTGTGCCTCCCGGAACGCAGGTGGAGCGTCGGCCATCATCGGGGTCTCGATGTAACCGGGATGGATCAGATTCGAGCGTATGCCGAGCGGCCCCAGCTCCAGGCTTGCCAGCTTCGCCACACCACGCACAGCCCACTTCGACGCGGTATAGGCGGCCGTGAAGTTGGGTGTGAGCGCCGCGGCGCTGCCGATCGTGACGATGGATGCTCCAGGCGGCATCAGCGGAACCAGCGCCTGGATGCCGAGCAGCGGACCAGTGGTGTTGACGCGGAGGATTCGCTCCCAGTCCTCCAGTGGACCTCCAGCAGCCGAGCCAGGTGCGTGCGTCCCGCGTTGTTGACCAGGCCGTGCACGTGGCCGTGCAGAGCTTTCAGTTCGGCCGCCAGCCGGGCCCAGGCGGCAGAGTCGGTGACGTCGAGCTGCCGATACACGATCGCGTCACCGTGCCCGTCAAGTTCTCCGGGCGTCACCTCGTCCGGGGCGACGATGTCGGTGGCCACGACGATCGCTCCCTCGGCTGCCAGGGCACATGCCTGCGCAGCGCCTTGGCCGCGCGCCGCGCCGGTTATGACGACGACCTTGCCTGCGGTGCGACCAGTGGTGCCCTTGCCCGCCCCATGGAAGACAGTGCTGTCCCGTTGCATTGGGTCCCCTCGCCTCGACATCGAGTGCGTCACCAGCAGGCCCGAGTTGCCGATTTACGCAGAGTTGCGGAAATCAGCAGGACTGATGAATTCCTCAGAGACTAGGGCGCGCTACCACCCCTGTCCAGGTGCCGGATCGATTCCGCATCAGGATGCAGTGTGGCCGCCTCGTGCGCGAACTGGCTCGGGCGACGGTCGCCACCGCACGGCACGCACAGCAGTTGGCTCACCACCGTGGAAGCGCCGCCACAACACCACCCACGCCAAGATCCGCTGTCTCGGCGAGCAGGCCATGGCCACCCTCAAGGGGTGGCGCCTCCTGCGGAAGCTCCGCTGCAGCACCAACCGAATCACCGACGTCGTGAAGGCCATCCTCGTCCTTCATCTCGCATCAACGTGAGGTTGGAAAAGGCTCAGTAATGGCGAACGCAGACATGTACGGACCACTGGCCGGGGCGCCGCTCACCACTGTGGCCGGCGCGCCGGTTGAGGTCGATCGTATTCGGGTTCATGACCGCATCGGCACTGTCCATCAGCGTGCTGGAACGCTATCGGGTAAACGCAGCCGTTCCGCCGTAGTTGCCCGCCCCTGGGGCCGACGGAGACGTGTCCGTCGCGGCTGGGAGCGGCGAAGTCCTCCAGGGGGCGTTTCAAAGAAAAGCGCTGACACCTGACACCAACGGCTGACACCAGCAGCGGCGAACATGGCCGGACGGGAACGGTCCCCGGCGGTCGGTGGACCGTCGTAGGGCTGGATCCCTCCAGCTCTCAGGGAGTCCGTGATCGACCTGACAAGGATGAGGCCGGATCTCAAAAGGGAGTGCCGGCGCGGGCGTCGTCGCACGATTGATGGCGCTCCGCCACCTTGATGCAGTCAGGTGCGTCGGATGACCAGTACGGCCACGTCGTCGGCATGGTCCACCGCGACCGCTGTGTTGAGGACCCGGTCAGCGGTCCCCTCGGCGTTCAGCCCGTCCATAATTCCTGATAGACCCCCCGGCAGGCAACGTTCGCCACCGTCCGCGCGGGGGTCCGCGGGGCGGCGGTCCGCGGGGTCGGGCGGGGTCAGTCGGGCGTGGTCCTCGGCGTGCCGACCGAGCCGCGGGGCTGGGCCGTCGGCGACAGCACCTTGCGCCGGCTGCGCCTGCCTTCTGAGATCGACTTGATGGTACGTTCGACCACCAGGTCCACCAGCACGTCCACCGGCCAACGGTAGGTGGACAGCGGCGGGGTCAGCAGACGTGACAGTGGGTGGTCGTCGTAGCCCACCACCGAGATGTCGTCGGGTATTTCCTTGCCCAGCTCCCGGGCCGCCGCGTACACGCCGTAGGCCATCGAGTCGGCCATGCACAGGAAGGCGGTCGGCGGATCGGCAGTGGTGAGGACCTCACGGGCAACCGCAGCGGCGCCGTCCAGGTCGTGCGATGACCGGTGGAGCGTGACCTGCAGCCCGAGCCGGCGCGCCACCCGGTCGGCCACCACCTCGGCCGGGCGGTCAGGGGTGGTCAGGCCGCCGGGCGTCATGACCGCGATATGGCGGTGGCCGAAGTCGGCGAGGCCGTGCAGCGCATCGGTGATCCCAGCTTCGTTGTCGAAGACGACTTCGGCGTGGGCGGAGGCCCCCGGTAGCCCGTCGCCGATGGAGATCAGCACAGTGCGCCGCGCCACGTCCACCCAGTGCGCGGCGCCGGGGTCGACGGGCAGCACTATGAGCGCGTCCACCCGCTGGTCGGCCAGTTGCGAGGCGAGCTTCGCCTCCAGCGCGGGGTCGTTGGAGGCGTCGACGATCACAGCGTGCCGGCCGCAGTGGAGCAGTCTGCGCCCGAGGGCCGCGGCCGTGCCCTGCTGCCACACGTCGGTGAGCGACCTGCAGAGAACGCCGATGTAGCCGGTGCGGCCGGAGGCGAGGGCACGGGCGATCGGATCGGCCTGGTATCCCAGTCGTTCGGCCGCTTCGCGTACACGCTGCTGGGTCTCGGGCGGCACCTGGATCCCGCGCAGCGCGTAGGACACCGCGGCGATGGACAGCCCGGTCTCCTCGGCGACGTCGCGCTGGGTGACACGCTGCGGGCGATTCGGCACATCGTCAGTCTAGCCATCGGCGAGCCGTGGCTCCGGACCACGGCTCGATGCCGGCGGTGGTCCCGGCGGCGAGCCGCCCGGCGGACCCGCCGTCCGAGTCGCTCACGTCGCGGTGGCGGCCGACTCCTCCGGTCTTGACGGCCACGCCAGTTAAGCGGTTCACTGAAGCGCTTCAGTTAAGCGCTTCAGTGAAGTGAGGGGCATGTCCGAACACTGCGTCACCGACATTCACCAACATCTGTGGCCGACCGCCTTTATCGAGGAGTTGCGCGGGCGAACCCGCCCGCCTCTGCTCGACGGGTGGACCCTGCGCCTGGCCGGTGAGCCGCCCTACGAGGTGGTGCCCGAGGACCACGACCCGGTGCTGCGGGCCCGCCTGGACCCGGACGTGCGGCGGATCGCGGTCTCGCTGTCCAGCCCCCTGGGAATCGAGCTGTTGCCGCCCGACGAGGCCGCCCCGCTGCTGGACGCCTGGCACGCGGGCGTCCTGGACCTGCCGGAGCCGTTTTGGGGGTGGGCGTCGGTGCAGTTGACCGAACCGGACCTGGACACCCTGTCGGCGCTGCTCGCCGGCGACCTGGTGGGCCTTCAGGTGCCGGCGACTGCGCTGGTCACACCGCGGGCGCTGGAACGCCTGGCACCGGTGCTTGCGATCGCCGAGGCGGCGGACAAGCCCGTGCTCGTCCATCCCGGGCCGGAGCCCGCGGCGGCGGAATCGCTGCCGCCGTGGTGGCCGGCCGTGGTGGGTTACACCGGCCAGCTCCAGGCGGCGTGGTGGGCCTGGCACACGGCCGGGCGTGCGCTGCTGCCGCGGCTGCGGATCTGCTTCGCCGCGGCGGCCGGCCTGGCTCCGGTGCACCACGAGCGGCTGGCCATGCGCGGCGGCGGCCCGTTGACGCTGGATCAGGCAGTGTTCGTCGACACCTCGTCCTACGGCCGGCAGGCGCTCGACGCCGTGGTCCGGGTCCTGGGCATCGACGCCCTCGTCCTGGGGAGCGACCGGCCGTACGCCACCTGGACCGATCCGCACCTGGGCGCGGCGGCGGAGTTCGCCGTCCGCGTCAGCAATCCACTCCATCTGCTCGAAGGGGTTCGACCGTGACCACTGCTTCATCGTTCGAGGACCACGACACCGTCCCGGTCCTGCGTGCCGAGTCCTCGTCCGGCATCTCCGCCTCCGTCACCCTCGAGACCCTGCCCGACCGTGACCTCGACAAGCGGGAGCTGCTGGAACTCGCCTGCTCCATAGCGCGGGATCCTGCTCTGTGGCGTGAGCACGTGGCCTTCAGCGACGACCGACGGCACTACGTCTCGCTCCACCGTAACGCCCATGTCGACGTGTGGGTGCTGTGCTGGACACCGCAGAACGACACTGGTTGGCACGACCACGACATCTCCTCCGGTGCCGTGGCGGTGGCCGAGGGAACGCTCATCGAGCACAACCTGGCCGTGGGCGTGCCGAGCCTGGCCACCGAGGTCCCCGCCGGACAGGTCTTCTGCTTCGGTCCGGAGCACATCCACCGGCTCACCGGACGCGACGCGGGCAGCGTGTCGATCCACGCGTACTCCCCGCCGCTGTGGCGGATGGGCCAGTACGCCGTCAGCCGCGACGGGATCCTGCGCCGCACCTCGGTGTCCTACGCGGACGAACTGCGCCCATTGGACGACATGGTGTGAGGGCTCCCCCCCATGACGGTGGCCCGCAACGCGTGCGCGTTGCGGGCCACCGTCATGTGCACCGGTCACCCGGTCTTGGCGAGGTCTCCGATCTCCTTGAGGCCGTACTTCTGCGCCGTCGCCTTGGTGACCACGATCGCGTCCCGGTCCTCGGCCGTGGACTGGTCGAGGACGGTCAGCGTGGCCGGAACGGCCTTCTGGAGCGCCGTGTACACGTCCGCGGAGGACGCCGCGGTGGCGGTCTTGTCGAAGTACTGCAGCAGCACGCCGCTGTATTCCGGGATGAGGTCGATCGAACCGTCCTTGAGGCCGGGGATGTAGGTCTCCCGGCTGCCGATGTTCAGCTTGGTGCTGATCTTGGCGCCCTGGGCGCTGAGCGCTTCGGCGTAGATCTGCGCGAGCAGGACGTTCTCCTGGAAGTTGGCCGAGCCGACCTTGATCGACACGCCCGAGGCGGAGGTGCCCTTCTTGTCGAGGCCCTCCTGGTGCAGCCACTCCTTGGCGACGGCGGCCGGGTCCTGCTTGTCGGAGATGACCTTGGCATCGAGTTCCGCGAGGGTCGCGGTGTCGAGCTTGTCCGAGACCGCCTTCAGGGTCGCGCGGACACCCGGGGTCGCCTTCGCCTTGTTGATCAGCGGCAGCACGTTCTGCGCGGTGTAGAGGCTCTTGGGGTCGTCCAGCACCACGAAGCCGTCGGCCTTGATGGAGGGATCGGTGGTGAAGATGTCTCCGGCGTCTATCTGGCCGTTCTTCAGAGCGTTGATGGTCAACGGACCGCCTGCGTCGAGCGCCTTGAAGGTGCCGAAGGCGACGCCGTAGATCTTCTGCAGGCCGGGGAGGCCGTCGGCGCGCGTCTTGAGCTCCGGAGGACCGCCGAGTGTCAGCTTGCTCGCAATGGTGGCCTTGCCTCCGCTCCCCGTCGACGCCGTGTCGGTGCTTCCGCTGCTGCCGCTGGCTCCGCAGGCGGCGAGGGCGAGGGAGGAAGCTCCGGCCACCGCAAGCGTGATGATCCGCTTCCCGATGCCGTTCATGACGACTCCTTGTGGTGATCGATGGAATGACTCATGCCGCCGCGTCACTTCGCTGCGGCTTCCGCGGAGGCAACGTCGGCTCCGATGGCACCGGTGGTGGTCCGGCTCGAGAAGCGGCCGGACACCCCCCTCGACACGGCGTACCGTTGCGCGAGGGCGAGAGAGAGGTCGACGGCGACCGCCAGCACGGCGACGAGCAGCGCACCGGAGTCGCGTTGCGGGTGGTCCTGGCTGGCCTGGCCGTCGTAGACGAACCGTCCGAGTCCGCCCAGGCCGAGGTAGGCGGCGACGGTGGCCGTGGCGATCACCTGGAGGGTGGCGCTGCGCAAGCCGGAGAAGATCAACGGCAGCGCATTGGGGAACTCTACCCGGCGCATCACCTGCCCGCCGCGCATCCCCATCCCGGATGCCGCGTCCCGTACGGCCGCATCGACGTTCTCGACACCGGCGTAGGTGCTGGACAGGATCGGTGGAATCGCCAGCAGGACCAGCACCGTCTCCGTCGGGACCAGATACGATGCGCTGCCCCGGCTGTGGATGTGCGGCGCCACCGCCACGTACAGCAGGATCAGCAGGCCGACCACGGGCAGGGCGCGCACCGCGTTCGCCGCCGAGATGATCCACCGCCCCCGGCCGGTGTGACCGATGAGCAGACCGGCCGGCAGCGCCACCACCACGGCGATCGCCAGAGCGATCAGGGAATACAGTAGATGTGCGCCGAGCTGGTCAAGGATGCCCCCGCTCCTGGTCCAGTTGAGCGGATCGTTGAGCCACCGGATCATGCGCTCTTCACCGCCCTGCGCCACGGGGTCGACAGCCTGCTCGCCAGCACGACGAGGAGGTCCAGCGCGCAGGCGAGCAGGACACACAGCACGATGCCGAGCGCGATCGGCGGATAGTACGGGCCGTCGACCGACAACTGGAACCCGGTGGTGAACAACTGGCCGAGCTCGGGGACGCCGATCGTGCCTGCGACCGCCACGAGGCTGACGTTCGCCACCACCGCGACGCGGACGCCGGAGGCGATCACCGGTACCGCGAGCGGCAGTTCCACCTTCAGCAGCCGCTGCCGACGGGTGAGGCCCATGGCGGTCGCCGCCTGCGCCACGTCGTCGGGCACCGCCGCCAGTCCGTCCGCCACCACGCGTACCAGCAGAGCGACGGTGTAGACGGTCAGCGCCACCGCCACGTTGACCGGGTCGAGGATCTGGGTGCCGATGAGGCTGGGCATGGATACGAACAGCGCGATCGAGGGAATCGTGTACAGCAGCCCGGTCAGGGTGATCAGCGGTGGATAGGCCCACCGGTGGCGGTGGGCCAGCCAGCCCAGCGGGAGAGAGACCAGGAGGCCCAGCACGACGGGGACCGTCGACAACCAGGTGTGGTACCAGAGCCAGCTGAGCACGTCGTGCTGGTGGTCGCTGAAGTAGTCGAACATCTTCAGGGGTGAGGGGTTGGAGTCGGCAAGGTGGTTCGTCGTCACGGGGCAGCCTCCACGCCTTGCCGGGAGCCGTCGGCGGAGCGGTGCTGCTCGATCCGCGAGAGCACCTGCGAGGCGGTGACCGTGCCGAGCAGCCGGCCGCCCTCGTCGACGACGACGCCGCGGCCGCTCGGTGACGACAGCGCCGCGTCCAGGGCCTCGCGCAGCGTGCCGCTCTCGACGGCGAGCGTTCCGCCGAGGTTGAGCATGTCCGGCGCCACCTCCGTGGCGAGCGCGGAGTCGGCCAGCCCGTCGAGGCACAGCCAGCCCTGTGGCTGCTCGTCATCGTCGGCCACGAGTACCCAGCCGTCCTCGGCGTGCTCCTTGGCCTGGGTGAGCGGCTGGCCGAGACGGGCGGTGCGCTCGCGCTGGAGCGGCAGGCTGCCGGCGACGGTGAACCCGAGCGCGCGGTAGCCGCGGTCGCGGCCGACGAAGCCCGCCACAAACGCGTCGGCGGGCCGGGACAGCAGTTCGGCCGGGGGCGCCAGTTGGGCCAGCCGGCCGCCGACGCGGAGCACGGCCACCTTGTCGCCCAGTTTGATGGCCTCGTCGATGTCGTGGGTGACGAAGACGATCGTCTTGCCGAGTTCGGCCTGCAGCTGCAGGAACAGGTTCTGCAACTGCTCGCGCACCACGGGGTCGACGGCGCTGAAGGGCTCGTCCATCAGCATCACCGGCGGATCGGCGGCCAGCGCGCGGGCCACGCCCACGCGCTGCTGCTGGCCGCCGGAGAGCTGCGCAGGGTACCGCTTGGCGAAGTGCGAGGGCAGGCCGACTCGTTCCAGCAGTTCATAGGCGCGCTCCCGGGCCGCCTTCTTGTCCACGCCGAGCAGGTGGGGCACGGTCGCCACGTTGTCGAGGATCGTGCGGTGCGGGAACAGGCCGGCGTGCTGGATGACGTAGCCGATGCCGCGGCGCAGCTCGTGCGAGGGCACCGAGGCGGTGTCGCGGTCATCGAGCCAGACCCGGCCGCTGGTCGGCTCGATCATGCGGTTGATCATCCGCAGGCTCGTGGTCTTGCCGCAGCCCGACGGCCCCACGAAGACCGTGATCTCACCCGAGGGCGCCACCAGATCGAGCTCGTCGACCGCGACCGTCCCGTCCGGGTACTTTTTCGTGACCGATTCGAAGCGAATCACCAGCTGTTCACCTTTCCGGTCCGGTCGTGATCGGACCACGGCTGTCGACTCCGAGCTGATCGGCCAGCGCCTGCGCCTCGCAGGCGAGGATCAGGCCGTAAGCGCGTACCGCGTCGTCGTCGATGCGATAACTCGGGCCGAGGAGGCTGAGCGCGCCGACGATTCCGCCGGGGCGCGGGATGGGTGCCGAGATGGCGGTGACATCCGGCTCCAGCAGGCCGCGTCTGGCGACGTAGCCCTCCGCAGGCGTCAGTCCTCGCAACGCCGTGCCCACAGCGAGTTCGGCGAGCGGCACGGCCCGGCCCACCCAGCTGGTGTGCCGCACGGAGTGCGTCCCCTCGACCATCGAGACGTAGATCGCGGTGTCCTCGGGCCCTGCGATGCTGAGGTACGTGGACTCGCCGGTGGCCGCGACGATGCGCCGCAGCGCGGGTTCGGCCAGCCGCACAAGCTCCTGCCGGCCGAGCGCTGCCGCGCCGAGTTGGATGAGCCGGGATCCCGGCCGGTACGCGCCCGAGTCGTCGCGGCTGACGAGGCCCGACGCCTCAAGCGTGCGCAGGAGCCGCAGCGCCGTGCTCGTCGGCAACCCGGCGCGTCGCGCGCATTCGGAGAGCGTGATCTCTCCCTCGGCACAGACCTCGCTGAGCAGGCCTATGGCGCGGTCGACAGTTCGAGTGGACGCCGGGGCCGGCACGTCGGAAGACCGGTCACTCCGTTCCGGGAAAAGGCTGGTGGGCGGATCAGGGGGAGGGTCTTCGTTCATCTCGCACTCCGTAGAGTTTCACCAAGTGAAACTGTGTTCCATTGGCCGGTACAGTGACATGCCGAGCGGCGAGCGGCAAGGCCGTCCAGCGGGTGCGCCATGGATGACACAGGGGTTTAATCACCGGTTAACACTTTGAGTGTTGACCCTCTGGTGGCCGCGATGGGGGCGCGTCGGCCGCATGGCGGCGCCCCGATGCCGAGACCGGTTCGATCATGAACTCCACACCCTACCCATCCTGCATACCGTCATGCAGAGTTGCGTGAAGCTGAATGGAAGTCAATGCTTCCGTTCGGCATGTCCACGATGTGAGACCGCAAGGCGGTTCTCGATACGCAGGTGGAGTGGGTGATCCAAAGACGGTGTCTCACATACTGACCGTGTCCGACGTCTGTGGTCCACGCTGCATGCGATGCCCCGGCCGACGGTGACGGGTTCGTATCAGACGTGGCTGGCGCTGCCGCCTCGCCTGCCGCTTGCGGCATCCCGGCGGGCGATGGCCGCAAGCTCCAGTGCGGGGCCGAGGAGTTTGCGGCCGCGCGGGTGGACCATCCGCAGGTCGCGGTGAAGCTCGAAGTCCTGGACGGGTACCGCGAGGATGCTGCGGTTGGCCAGGTCGGCGGCCACGGCCAGGGAGCTGAGGACGGCCGGCGCGATGCCGTCGGCGACCGCGGTCTTGATGGCGGTGGTGGAGGGCAGTTCCAGGAGCGGGGCCGCCAGCGGGGTGCTGGTGCGCGCGGCGAGGGCGCGCTCGAGGTAGCGGCGGGTGCCGGAGCCGTGCTCGCGGGCGATGAGCGGGGTGGCGGCCAACTCGTCGGCGGTGATGCCGGAACGACGGCGGGCCCAGGGGTGCCTGGGGGCGACGATGACGGCAAGCTGGTCTCGGGCGACCTGCTTGCTGCTGAGTCCGCTCGGGATCTGGGGGCCTTCGACGAACCCCAGGTCGGCTCGCCCGTCGAGCACGGCTGCGGCCACGTCGTCAGAGTTGCCGGCCGTCAGCGCCACCGCCGCGTCCGGGACGGACGCCTGGAAGGCCGCCAGCCAGTGCGGAAGAAGGTACTCGGCCACGGTCTGGCTGGCCGCCACCCGCAACCGAGACTGCGCGCTGCCGCGCAGCGACAGCAGTCCGGCATCCATTGCGGCGGCCGCCTGGACCGCCTCGCGCGCCCAGTCGGCGACCAGCGCGCCGTGCTCGGTCAGCCGCGATCCGCGGGGAGAGCGTTCCAGCAACTGCAGGCCGAGTCTGCGCTCCAGGTGGCTCAGGCGTGAACTGGCCGCGGGCTGGGTCATGCCGTGAGCCCGGGCGGCTGCGCCGACGCTGCCCAGCCGCGCCACGGACAGCAGCAGGTCGAAGGAGGTCAGGTCGTTCACCCGGGCGGAGAGAGGCATAAGGCCACCTTATGTGGTCATCCGGAATTGATTTCTACCGTTGGTCGTCGGTGGGCGCGACGGTGGCTTCATGACATCAACGCTCCCACAGATGCCTCCCGTGGCAGCAGTTCCCCGTAGGTTGCCGGCGGGCCTGCTGTGGGATCTCGACCATCCTTCGCAGTTGTTCGAAAACCTCGGCCCGAACTGGTACGCGTCGGTCATGGGCACTGGCATCGTGGCCATTGCCGCGGCACTGCTGCCCGTGCAGGTTCCCGGCCTGCGAACGGCCGCCACCGCGGCCTGGGCGCTGGCCGCTTTCCTGCTGGTCGCCTTGAGTGCCGCGTGGACCGTGCACTGGACGCGCCATCGCGACCGGGCCCGGGCGTATGCGGCGCATCCGGTGATGGCCCACTTCTGGGGCGCGCCCGCCATGGCCCTGCTCACGGTCGGCAATGGGGCCCTCTCTCTGGGACGGGACTGGATCGGCCTGCCCGCCGCACTCGGCATCGACATTGTTCTGTGGACTGCGGGCACGCTCTTGGGTCTGGTCACCGCGGTATGGATTCCGTACCGGGCCATGACCAGCCACCGCGTCGGCCCGGACGCGGCCTTCGGCGGCTGGCTCATGCCGGTGGTCCCACCCATGGTCTCGGCCGCCACCGGCGCCGCGCTGGTGCCCCACCTGCCGGCCGGGCAACCCCGCCTTGCGCTGCTGCTGGCCTGCTACGCCATGTTCGGCATCAGCCTCTTCGCGAGCGTGGCGATCACCGCCCAGATCTGGTCGCGACTGATGCACCACGGCCCCGGCCCGGCAGGCATGGTGCCCACCGTGTGGATCGTCCTCGGCCCCCTCGGGCAGTCGGTGACCGCCGCCAACCTGCTCGGCAACGCCGCCACCACCACCCTTCCGCGGCCCTACGCCACCGGAGCAGCGGTCTTCGGCGCCCTGTACGGCGTGCCGACCTGGGGCTTCGCCATGATGTGGCTCCTCCTGGCCGCCTCCCTCACCCTGCGCGCCGCGCGCCGCGGCCTGCCGTTCTCGCTGACCTGGTGGAGCTTCACCTTCCCCGTAGGCACCTGCACCACCGGCACAAGCACCCTCGCCGAACGCCTGCACTCCACTGCGCTGACCGCGGCCGCCGTCGCCCTGTACGTCCTGCTGCTCACCGCCTGGGTGACGGTCGCCGTCCGCACCGCCCGCGGCAGCCTCCGTGGCGGTCTCTTCCTCCCGGCACCCGTGGGGGTGGGAACTGCTGCTGATTGACAGCACTGGGGCGCGTTCTGGCGTGTATCGACAGCTGTTCCCGGGCACCTGCAGCTCCCAGACGATGGATGGGGTTTTCGGCACCCGCAGCGTCAGTCGGCCGCCGAGGGCTGTAGTCGGCTGTGACCCGTGTCGGGAGCGTCCTGGGGAGGAGCTGGTGGACCGCTGGACGAGGGCGAATGAGACCAGCAATGAGCCCAGACGGATCCGCAGGCCGAGGTCTGCCCGGCTGTGGCAGCGGTGGACTTCGACGGCGTACGTGTTGACGCATGTGTGGACGTAGGGGACAGGGACAGACGAAGTTCGTGAACGGGCGGCGGCACCGTGGGCCGTGTCTACCGGCTTCCCGCCAGCCGGAGTGCGGCGATAGAGCACCGCCCGTCCGGACCGGGCGCGTGCGACGAGACCCGCCCGCCCGTCGTGGCGCCGATCCCGCGGCCGCCCAGGATCCGGTCGAGCTGGCTGCGGCTGCTGACGCCGAGCACCAGCTGGGTCGCGTGCTGGGCGCGCACGAACGCCAGCAGCGCGGAGGGGACGTCGTCCCCGACGACCGTGTGGAAGGTGCCGCCGAGGGACTCGGTCAACTCCCGCTGGGCGGCCAGCGCCTGAGGCGAGGACCCGCCGCCGAGGCCGTCACCCCCCACCACATGGACCGCGAGCAGATCACCGCCCTCGACCCGCGCAGCCCGCCGGATCAGCGCCTCGCCCTCCGGCCCGCCGGGCAGGGCGACCATCACCCGCTCCCGGGACTCCCACACCTCGGTGCTCTCGTTCTCGGTACGGTACTTGTGCTGGGCCTCGTCGACCCGTCCCGCCATCCACAGCACCGCCAGCTCGCGCAGCGCCGTGAGGTTGCCGGGGCGGAAGAAGTGCGTGAGGGCCGAGTCGACCAGCTCCGGCGGGTAGATCCCGCCGTGCACCAGGCGGCGGCGCAGCGCCTCGGGGTCGACGTCGACCAGTTCGACCTGGTCGGCCCGGCGCACGATCTCCTCGGGCACGGTCTCCGGGGGCGCCATCCCGGTGATCTTCTCCACCACGTCCGACAGCGACTCCAGATGGTGCACGTTGACCGTGGTGACCACGTCGATCCCGGCCGCCAGCAGGTCCAGTACGTCCTGCCACCGTTTGGCGTTGCGCCCGCCCGGGATGTTGGTGTGTGCCAGTTCGTCGACGAGGGCCGTCTCGGGGCGCAGGGTAAGGAGTCCCTCCAGGTCCATCTCGCTGAACAGGCGCCCCCGGTACGACCGCACCTGGCGCGGGACCACCAGCAGCCCGCGCAGCATCTGCTCGGTACGGCGCCGACCGTGGCAGTTGACGTAGGCGACCACCACGTCCGTGCGCCGCTCCGCCCTGCGCTGCCCCTCGTCGAGCATCCGGTACGTCTTGCCGACGCCCGGCGCGGCACCCAGACAGACCGTGAGCCTGCCGGGCCGGCCGGCGTCCGTGTCGGCCGGCCCTTCGGCATCTGCCATGGGCACTCCTTCGGGTCAACTCAGCTTGCTCAGCGTCAGGTTGATCTCGACCACGTTGACGTGCTCCTCGCCGAGGAAGTCGAGGATGCGGCCCTGGACGTGATCGTCGACGAGTTGCTTCACCTTCGCCTCGTCCAGGCCGCGAGCCTCGGCGACCCGGGCGATCTGCTGGGCGACGGATGAGCGGGTAGGTGGGATGGGAGCCAGAACGGCAGCGGCATGGGTTGGAACCTTCCTCGGGGCGGCGAACAGACCACCAGCGGGCGGACGTCGGAAGCTGCGGGAAAAGCGCAGACAGAAAGGGTTTTGGGACTTTTGGGACCGTCCACACGCGCTCGACTTTCGTCGTTCTGACTAACTGTCAGGTAGGTAGCTCACATCGGTGACTTGTGGCCATCGGCCCGGCTGGGAGGCAGACGCGAAGGAAGCATCGGCGGTGCTTATGTCGCCCGCTGTGAGGGACCCGCCGATGCTTCCGGATCCGACCGTACCCGCATCCCTGCTCGCTGTGCTGGGCGCTTTGCGCGGCAGTTTCACCTCGCCGACCTTCTCCACGTTCGCCGCGCTGGTCCAGGGCTAATCGCGAACACCGGCCGGGGCACGGTCACCGGGATGCTGCTGGGCGCGAACTTGACGCGTCACTGGTCTCACGACCGGGCCCACTCGTTCTTCGCCCGCGCCTGCTGGGAGCCGCAGACGCTGGGCGCGTCGCTGTCCCACCTCGTGGTGCGCTCGCTGGTGCCCGACGGCACCCCGCTGACGGTGGCGGTGGACGACACGCTGTTCAAACGGGGCGGGAAGAAGGTCTTCGGCGCCGCCTGGCAGCACGACGGCTCCGCAGCCGGCCGCGACGGGATCGGCTACGGGACCTGCTTCGTCGTGCTCGGCCTGATCGTGGACCTGCCGTTCCTGCCCCGTCCGGTGTGCTTGCCGGTGGCCGCCCGGCTGCACCGCCCGAAAGGCGAGCAGACCAAGGTCGAACTGGCCGCTTCCATGATCCGGTTCCTGGCCGCCTGCCACTGGGGCCGGCGAATCGATGTGGTCGCGGATGCCGCCTACCACGGCAAGGCACTGCGTGACCTGCCCGTATCTGTCACTTTCACCGGGTTCCTCCGAGGATGTCCCGGCCTTCAGGCCGGGGAGGAATCGGGCTCCTGCGGAGCGGGGCAGGGATAGCCGGATCGCCGTCGGGGCGATCCGGTGTCCACTGGGCACGGCGGTGATGTCGCCCATGATGATCGAGAGCTCTCAACTGTCAGTGCTCTCGGGTAGGTTCGGATGCATGACGACAGAAGCGACCACGAAGGAGACCGGGCATGCCCGGTACACCTTCCGTGTGCGCCTGTCGAACACGGCCAGGCGCCGGCTCGAAGCCGAGTGGGATCGCTGCCGCTGGATCTGGAA
>NZ_JBITGJ010000044.1:0-71467 GCF_044456925.1 Streptomyces sp. NPDC050743 | reverse complement strand
GGTCCTAGAGAAACCCCATCATCGCAGGTCACAAGGCACTTCTGCGTTCCCCGAGAAACCGTCCACAGACATCAAGCCGGTGGATCCGAGCTCAGTCCTGTGCTGGAGGGGGGCGATCCGTGTCGGGGGACGGCGAGGGCGTCCCGTTCGGCATCCGCCACTCCGGCGGCCACTACGTCGCCGTCGGCACCCAGGGCCCGCGCATCACCGCCTTGCGCCTGCCGGACGAGCCGCCCTGCCGCTACCGCCCGGGCACCGCGCCCGACGAGGGCACGGTCGTGATGCGCTACGGCTACGACGATTCCGGCAACCTCACCGACGTCATCAACTCAAGCGGCGAGCCCCTGCGGTTCACCTACGACGTCGAGGGGCGCGCCACCCGCTGGACCGGGCTTGGTCGTCAACCTGCTCAACCCTCCTGACCAGGGCGACACCGTCTTCACCCCCGCACAGCGCCGGAGTGAGCAGGGTGTCGGCTGAAAGGGCAACCTCAAGCGCACTCGGCCTCAAGAACGGGCGAGAAGACCGACACGGCCTGCCATTCGGCCGGTTCCGGAAGGCCCGCGGAAGTCGGCCCTCGGCTTGGGGCGGTGGCTCATTCGTCCTCGGCCGACAGGCCCTCAGCCGGTCGCGGCCACAGGTCTTCGAGGTCTCTGCGGAGTCGGCGCCGATGTCCCTGACCACGAGTGTCCCGGCGAGTCACACCGGGGTCGGCGAGGCTCGGCGGCGTCCGCCCGGCTGACAGCGTGCCACCGAGTGTCAGGGCGCGTCAGGCCGCACCGTCACGACCTGTCTGTTCGGCCCGATGTCCGGCACCAGGCGGAGCCGTCCCGCCGGGCAGACCCTCACTGGTGACGAAGTAGAAGACAGGGAGCAGGACGAACACGGTGATCGCCAGCAGCGGTGCGATGAGCACCCCGAGAAGCCCGGCCACGGTGTATGCGAGGGCGCCGGCCCAGGAACGAAGCCGGCCGTGCCGCACGTACGTGTCCTCCACATCAGGGTCCAGCAGCTCGGGTCGGCGGTAGATCTGTTGGTAGAAGGCCACCCAGCTCAGGCACATCGCCGCGGCAATGCCGGCGTACAGGGCGACGGCCACCCGCGCGTCCGCGCCCATGGGATCTGCCCTCAGCGCGTCCGCCACCACCGCGGTCGGAAAGGACAACAACCCCGTGGTGAGCAGCAGAAACAGGTTGGCGGCATGCAGCCCGCGATCCATGGTCCTGATACGGACGAAGGCCTGGTGATGGTTGAGCCAGATCACCGCGACGTAGCCGAAGGACGCCAGGTAGCCGAGGTAAGCAGGCCACTGAGCCAGCAAAGCCCGGCCAAGGCCGCCCGGTTTGTGCGGGGGGTCGGCGAGATTGAGAACGAGGAGCGTGACGGCGATGGCGAACACACCGTCACTGAAGGCCTCGGCCCGTGTGGTCTCAGAACGTGAGAACTTGCGGGGGTGGGTGCGGGACAAGCCGGCTCCTGACGTACTGCCTCATGTCGTGCACAAGTATCCGTGCGCTGTCTCCTTCACCGCATCACCGGGCAGGGCGTTGTGCATTTCTGGGCACGAAGTAGGCGCCGGTGAGAAGGCGGCAGGCTCATACGGGGAGCTACATCGGTGTGCCGGTGAGGAAGATGACAGTCCGCGCCTCGACCGATGAGGTGCATACCATCGGGCAGCCGCGCGGCTGCGTCGGCCGTCCAAGACGGATGGTTACGGTGGGGCCGGATGCGTTGATCCACTGCCGTGCTTGGCCGCAAGGAAGGACGTTCTGCGATGGTCGACGGGCCGATCCTGGTACTGGGGGCAACCGGCGGGCAGGGCGGTGCCGTGGCCGACGCGTTGCTGGGCCGCGGAGCCCGGCTCCGGGCGCTGGTACGTGACCCCCTGCGAGGAGCCGCACGGGAATTGGCCCGCCAAGGCGTCGAAGTCGTGGCCGGATCCCTGAGCGATCGCGTGTCGCTCGCCGCGGCGATGAGCGGGGTGACGGGCGTCTTCGCGTTGACCACTCCCTTCGAGGCCGGTGTGGAGGCGGAAGTGGCTCAGGGGCGGGCGATTCTGGCCGCCGCCGGGGACATGGGCGTGCCCCATCTCGTGTTCAGCTCGGTAGCCGGCGCCGACCAGAAAAGCGGCGTACCCCATTTCGACAGCAAGGCTCGGATCGAAGCGGAGCTGGTCTCCGGGGACGTGCCCTACACGATCCTCGGGCCGACGTATTTCTTCGACAACGCCCTGGGCGGTGCGGAACGCATCCTCAACGGCGTTCTCGATCTGCCGCTCCCACCCGACCGGCCGTTGCAGCAACTGGCCCGCCCCGACCTCGGTGCCTTCGCGGCGGAAGTCCTGCTCAACCCCGCCCCCTATGTCGGGCGGCGTATCGAGCTGGCCGGCGACGCGCCCACTCCCGCCCAGATGGCGGCCACGCTCGGCGCGGTGCTGGGACGAGAGGTCCGTCACGAGTACGTACCGCTGACAGAGATCAGCAATCCGGATATGCATGCGATGTGGATGTTCCTGAACGGACCCGGCTATCGCGTGGACATTCCCGCACTGCACGGCGCTCACCCGGAAATTCCGTGGACCGGATTCGAGGCCTGGGCGCGCCGCACGTTCGCTCAGTACTCCAGCAGTAGAACGTGATCTTCATGTCTGAGGCGCGGCTTGTTCGCGGTAGTGGCTGGTTCGGGCTCGGGCCCGGTGGGCGACGGCCCCCGCCAGGGTGAGCGCGGCCCCACCGGCCGCCGCATTCCCTCACTGTCCGTGTTCACCGTGCGATCCGCTGATGTGGGCGAAGCGACCCCCGGTGTTATTCAATGAGGTGTGCGGTCAGGGATCTCGGGGCCCGCCGCACGGGTCCGAGTACGGCCTCGGCGCTGCGCCGGGGATTGCTGAGAGAGCCGCATGGACTCTACCCCTTCCCCTTCGTCCTCTTCGCCGTTCGACCTGGTCAGCAGCGCCCTGGGGCGTTACATCCCGCGCGGCGCGGCGGCGGCCGCCGGTCCTGCCGACGCGCAGGGCGACCGCGCCACCCGCCAGGCTGTTCCCGACCCGGCAGCCGGCGGTCAGGACCAGATTCTCGGCGTGGTCAACCTGGACAGGGAGCTGAGGATCACCCGCTGCAATCTGGCCGCCCCCGTGTTCAAGGGCCTGGACGCCGTGGCCGGGAGCCCTTTCGTCGATCTCCTGCCCCCCCGGGACGTACCGACGGTCACACGGCGGTTGCGGCAGGTCCTCGAGACCGGTGAGGCGCACGTCGCCCGGATCCAGCGCCTGCGGCGCGGCGACGGGTCGGAGCTGGTGGTCTCGATGAGCATCCTGCCCGCCGCTGTGCCCCAGGAGGGGCTGACCGTCTCCCTGATCGCCATGGCCAGGAGGCTGCATCTGTACGCCGCCGAGACCGCGATCGGCACCTCGCTGGACATCGGCGAGACCGCGCAGTCGCTCGCGCAGTCCCTGCTGGCCTGGGGAGACGTGGCCGCCGTCGACCTCGACTTCGCCGTGTGGACGGGCGAGGGGGTGACCGGGCAGGCGCAGGGGCGCATCCGGCTGCGGCGGGCGGCCCTGGTGCCGGACCGGGCGTGGCCCGACGGCTACGTGACTCCGGGCGACGATCTTCCCAGCGACGCGAGTCGCCTGCTGGCGCAGGCGGTGAGGCGGAACGACGCCCCGCAGGCCATCGTCATACCCGACCGGGAGGCGGTAGAGCGGGTCCTCGGTAGCCCGCGAGTGATGCGCGCCCTGGTACCCGGCGACCGGTCGGCCGGTGTGGCGTGCATACCGCTGGTCCTGGACGGCACGCCGCCCGTCGTGCTGGGCGTGGCGGAGGTATGGCGGCGGGCGGACTGCCCGTTCCGCGACAGCGAGCTGTTCGACCTGCAGGAGCTGGTGGCCAGGACCGCCCACCACATCGACCTGGCCCGTCAGCACCAGCGCGAGCACACGCAGGTGCTGGCGTTGCAGCGCCGGCTGCTGCCCCGGACCGGCGGCGACACCATCGAGATCGCCAGCATCTACCAGCCCGCCACGCCCGACAGCGCGGGCGTCGGCGGCGACTGGGTGAACAGCTTTCCGCTGCCGGACGGCCGTACCGCGCTCGTGGTCGGTGACGTAGTCGGGCACGGTCTGGGAGCCGCAGCGACCATGGGCCAGCTGAGCATGGAGGCCCGCGCGCTGTTGTCCGCGGGGCTCGCGCCCGACGAGGTACTGGAGCACCTGGACGAGACCGTGTCGCTGCTGGACGACTCGGAGTCCGGGCTGGCGGCCGGCTACAGCGCCCTCGGGTCGACCTGCTGCATCGCTCTCTACGACCCGGTCAGCCACCATGTGGCGCTGTCCAGCGCCGGCCACCTCCCCCCGGTCCTGGTCTCCCCGGACGGGCACGCGGGCACGCTCGCGGTCCGCCCTCACCCGGGCCTGGGCGCGGAGTTCGCACTGCGCGAGCCGTTTGACGTGCACACGTTCGGTGCGCCCCCGGGCTCCCTGCTCGCGCTCTACACCGACGGCCTGGTGGAGGATCCGGCCGTGTCGATCGACGAGGGCATCGGCAGGCTGGCGGACGTCGTGTCCACGGTGCACCCCTGGGACTCCCTGCAGCAGGCCGCACGGCACGTCGTCTCCGCGCTGGCACCCGCGCGCCCGCGTGACGATGTGACCCTGCTGCTCGCGCTGATGATCGGCTACCGGAAAGGGGACACGGCGACCTGGCGGCTGCCCGCCCGCGACGACGCCCCCGCCCGTGCCCGCGAGCAGGTCTCCGCGCTGCTGCGGCGGTGGCGCACCAGGGACGACACCCGGGACAACGTCCTGTTGCTGGTCAGCGAGCTGGTCACGAACGCGGTGCGCTTCGCCACCGGTCCCATCACGGTACGGCTGATCAGGGCCGGTCACGGCCTGTTGTGCGAGGTGGGCGACACCGGCAAGGGCAGGCCGCTCCTGAGCCGCGGCGGCCTCCTGGACGACGGCGGTCGCGGCCTGCACATCGTGCACCGGCTCACCAGCCGGTGGGGGGTGCGGTGGACGGACACCGGCAAGGTCGTCTGGGCGAAAGTCGCGAGGTGACGCGGGTGCGGGGCGGGGGTGCGGCCGTCGTGTGGGTGCGCGCCGAGGGCGCGGGCGGCGCACCCGTCACCCGATGTCACCGACGGTACGCACGGTGCACTCGGCGGCACCGGTGGCGTGACCGGTGATGCGGAGGACCCGGTTGCCGGTACGGGTGGCGCGGGCCCGCCCTACAGCCACTCCCCTTCCAGGGCGGTGGCGGTGAGGCCCGGTGCCGCCGCGTACAGGACGGCGCGACTGCCCGGCTTCTGCCCGGCGTCGTGCGCCCGTCGCATGATGTCGAACACGGCGGCGCCGCCGCGGTTGCCGGTGGTATAGCTGTCCCGGCTGTAGTCCAGCAGCCCCGACGGCCACGCGTCGGGCATCGTCTGCTCCATGTACTCCAGCACTCGGGTCCCGCCGGGGTGCGCCAGCAGGACGTCGGGGTGCCAGGAGTCGGGGTCGTCCTGGTAGCGGACGCGCAGCCACTCCCACATCGCGCTGACCGTCTCCTGGACGGCGCGCGGCCCCCGCCGGTCCATCACGAAGTGGGTGCCGTCCGCCCTCGTCTCCAGGCGGTGCAGGTCCTGGGTGCCGGGCAGGGTGTGGTGCCAGGCGGAGTCCAGCCGGAGCACCGACTCGCGCCGCGGGCGGCCCGTGACCACCGTGGCGACCGCGGTGTCCGCGAACAGCAGCCGGACGATCAGGGACTCGAGCGTGTCGTCCGCGGGCTGGTAGGTCGTGCTCAGCGCTTCCGCGATCACGACCAGGACCACCCGGTCGGGGTCCGCGGCCACGAGATCCGCCGCCAGCGCCAGGGAGCGGGTCCCCGCGATACAGGCCCACTGCGTGGCCGGCAGCATCATCACGTCGTTGCGGAGCGCAAGCTTGTTGGCCAGGGCGACGTCCAGACCCGGCAGCGCCGGGGTCGTGGAGTGACTGGTGATCAGGCAGTCGACGTCTGCGGCGTCCAGCCCGGCGATCTGCAGGGCTCCGCGCGCCGCGCGCTCCCCGTAGGACTGCACGGCCTCCCAGGCCGGCGCGGTGCGCTCCTGGACGGTCTGCGGCCCGGGTATCGACTCAAGTGCGGCGATCACGCGGTCCACGTCCTGCTGGGTGAACCCGTCGCGCGCCAGCGCCTCTTGGGCCGACCCGATGCCGACAGCCTGCAGGCCGCCGCCGTTGCCGGGTGCGACGGCGGTCTCCAGCGGCAGCATCCACCCGCGGGTCTCGATGCCCGTGCTGGCCGCGATGCCGTCGATCCGCGGCGCCCACGCCGCATGCGGATGCCGGTCACGCACCTCCGCCACGATCTCGCTGGTCTTCACGGTGTGCTCGCCGTGTATCACGGCAGGAGGACAGAGGTAAGCGGCCATGATGGTGCACCTTTCCGGGGGGAACAAGCAGGAATGTCGCGAGTGCTGTGTCGTGGGTCACTTTGTAACGTCGCGCCCAAGACGGTGCCGACAGGCTCCACTTCGGGAGTCGGTGTCCGTTTCGAGCATGGACGCTAAAGGGACATTTCCACTGTGATGCACACAACTTGGGCGGCCTTGAGATGCGTGACACGGCACACACCACTGACACGGGGTCCAACGAGCGGCTCCGCAGGTTGCACCTGACTTGCCGTCAGTTGACGGCAGGCGGACAGGCGGCGACGAGCGTCCGCCCGGTGGGAAAGGTGCGCCGACGGTGGGCGTAGAGGCCTGCGGGTACGCGTACAAAGGCCTCAGCCGGCTCCCGGCTTGGCTGACAACCCTTCAGGAGAGCTCGGCTTCGGCGGATCGCTCCACCGTGACGAATCGCACAGGCCGGGCCGCGCCCAGGCTCAGAGTGGGCCGGGCGATGGCACCAGACCGAGTCGCTGGGCTCGCAGCACGGTGCCCAGACGGTCGCGGGTGCCCAGCTTGCGGTAGATGTTCTCGACGTGCTTGTGCACCGTGCGGACGGAGATGCCGAGCCGACGGCCGATGGCATCGGCGGTGAGCGCGTCGGTGAGCAGCAGCAGGACGGTCGTCTCGCGAGGCGTCAGCGCACAGTCCGCCGCCCGTTCGTCCGGTGCCCCGCCCGGGCCGAGCCCGCGCCGCCACTCCTCCAGCAGCCGCCGCTGCCGCTCCACGGCCGCCAGCAGCGGCTGCGCGCGCTCCGCCATGGCGAGATGGTCGTCGGTGAAGTCCGTACCGGCGCGATAGACCAGGCACCCGGTGACCGGGGTGGTGCTGTCGGCCAGCGGCACGCCGAGCACGTGGTCGACGTCGAGCACCTCGCCGAGCAGACGCGCCGTGGTACTGCCCGGCCAGCGCCGCCCCGCCGCCCGACGGGCGGTGACGGGCAGCCGGTCGGCCCTGTTCGCGTAGTGGCGCGCGAAGGGATAGCCCGCGCGGAGCAGGGCCAGGTCCGCTTCCCCGAGCCGCTCCAGCTCGGCGGCGGCGGCGTCGGGTGCCGCGCCGATCGTGCCCGCATGCGCGCTCCAGTCGTCGAGCTTGTGGATGACCGCCTCCCCGCCGCACAGGTCCGCCAGGGCACCGGCGAGCATCGGCCACAGGCGCGCGGGCTCCCGTTCGTGCAGCGCCGCAACGGCGACCGCCGTCATGCGTTCGTAGGCCTTGTCCAGCCCCACCTGATCCTCTCCGGCTGCCTCGCGGCGCGTCCTGCCCTCCGCATACGTACTTGTACGCATACCCCCGCGGCCCCCGGCTCCCGCACACTGCAACCCGGCGGCACCGGCCTGTGCGGGCGGACGCCCGGCGGGCCGCCGGCACGGGGGAACGGCGGCCCGTGCCGGTGTCGTCTCTCTTCGCCCCCTCGCTCCGAGTCCCCGCACTCCCACCGGGACTCTCTCACGCTATCCCGCCCAGGCCGCGACGCAGAGCGCGCGGTCCACCTCCTCGGTATAGCGGGCCGCCGCCAGCCAGGCGCGGGCGAAGCGGCCCGGATCCGCCGGCAGGAGGCGGCCGAACACATCGCGGGAGCGCTCCGCGGCCGCCGCGTGCAGCTCCTCCAGCAGACTGCCCGCGGTGGCCAGCCCGGACCGGCTCAGCCGCCGGGCGTCGGCGGCCGTGTCACCAGCGAGGGACAGCACCCGCCGACCGCCAGAGACGGCCTGCTGGACGCGGCGGCGCAGCAGATGGACCGGAGCCTCCTCGGCGCTCGGCGCCGCCTGCACCGGGGATGCGGGCGCGGGGGGGAGGTCCGCGCGTTGCAGCCGGTCCAGGCCGACGTCGATCCGGGTACCGGACCGCGCCGGATGCTCGGTGGCGAGGAGCTGGGCCCGGGGGTGCGGGGCCGGGGTGAGCCGGGCGACGACCCGGAGTGTGGCGCCCCGGGCGCCGGCCAGCAGACGCAGGTTGTCCCGGTGCGGAAGCGCGGGGTGGTCGTGGGCGGCGGTCAGCCGCAGTACGACGCCCCCGCTACCGGCGAGCAGACAGTCACCGGCCGCCTCCGCCGCCGTACCGAGCAGGGTGACCTCCAGGAACAGCAGGTCATGGCCGCCGCTCAGCGCGCGGGCGAGCTGCTCGGCCACGGGGACCGCCCAGAGCCGGTCCAGCGGCTCCTCGCGCCAGCCGGCCCCGGACGCCCCGACCGCCCGCACGCCGGCGCCCGCCCCGAGCCGGCCGGTGGGGGAGACCGTGGCCCCCGACACCGCGAGGCCCGCACGGGACAGCTCCCGGTGGGTCAGGGCCGTGTCACCGAGCCGGACCGCCCGGTCGGCCGAGCCCACCGCACGCCCGGCACCGCCCGGAGCGACATCGGACACCTGGTACAACCGGCCCTGGGCGTCCGCGGTCCAGGTGACCGCGCCGGCGTAGCCGCTCGCGGTGAGCACTGGCTCGGAGAACAGGCCGTACAGCCGCAGCGAGCCGTCCGGGCGGTACGGCTGCCGTGCGGTGCCGCGCAGCGCGGCCAGTTCGGCGCCGGTGGCGTGCGGGACGCGGTGGGCCACGGACAGGACGTCACGCAGGCCGCCGACCAGGTCCGCAAGGCGGTACGCCGGATCGGCCGCGCGGGCCGCGCGCAGCGCGGTGACGACGGAGACGGCCGAGGCGGCGGCCCGGTGCAGGCCCGCGAGTCGCGCCGTGTGGGCGGCCCGCAGCAGCTCCGCCTGGAGCACGGCGCCCGCACCGCCCGCACCGGCTTCGAGCACGGCGGCCGCGGCGGCGTGGAGTGCGAAGGCCGCGGCGACCTGCCCGGCGTCTGCTGTCTCCGGTTCCGCCGGCACCTCGTCGGCGGCGGCCGTCGATTCCTGCGAACTGCCCTCATCCGCTTCGGGCTTGGTCTCCGAGGCGACGGGAGCCGCCGAGGCGGCCGCCGCGCGGTGCAGGCAGTCCGGGGCCAGCAGACAGCCGCAGCGGATGGCGTCCGCTCCGGTCACCGTGCCGTCCGGGGCGTGCAGTTCGAGGTCGGTGTCGTCGTCCAGGGAGATGCGAACCGTGTCGCCGTCGCGGACCGCGGGCCGGTCGGCCAGCTTGGCGATGCCCGCGTCGAGGCGCTTGCGCAGCCGGGGCGACAGCGCCGCGACGAGTCCGGCGGTCACGGACGCGGCGACCGGCGGCAGTTCCTGCCTCGTGCCCTGGCTCATGCGATCTTCTCCCCTACCCAGCGGGCGAGTTCGAGCGGACTGAGAGCGGCCACGGGCATGCCCGCGGACACCAACTGCCCGGCCACCCCGGTGGAGTAGCGGGGGCGGCCCGCGTCGTCGAGGCTCGCGCAGCCCAGCACATGGCAGCCGGCGCCGACCAGGGCGCGGACCTCGGCGAGCAGCCCGCCGACCGGGTAGCCCTCCTCGAAGTCGCTGACGACCACGACGAGCGTGCGCGAGGGCACGGTGACCAGTTCCCGTGCGTGCCGCAGCCCGGCGGCGATATGGGTGCCGCCGCCGACCCTGACCTCCAGGAGCAGGGAGAGCGGGTCCTCGACGTGGTCGGTCAGATCGATCACCTCGGTGGAGAAGGCCAGGAAATGCGTGGACAGGGTGGGCACCCCGGCCAGTACCGAGGCGGTGAGCGCCGCCCAGATCGTGGACGGCTCCATGGACCCCGACACGTCGGTGACCAGGATCAGCCGCCAGTCGGCCGACCTACGGGCACGACTGCGGAAGACGGGCCGCTCGGGAACGACCCGGACCGTGCCGTCGGGCATCCGGCGGGCCGTGGCCAGGTTCGCCCGCAGGGTGCGCGGCAGATCGAGTCCGCCGCCGGGGCGCCGGCTGGGGCGGGGCAGGGCGGTGCCGTGCAGCGCGGGGCGCAGCCGGGTCGCCAACTGCCGGGTCAGGGCGTCCACCAGGCGCCGCACCAGCGGACGCAGCGCGGCCAGCCGGGCCTCCGGCAGGCCGCCGGCGTGCCGCAGCACCGAGCGCAGCAGGTCGACGGAGGGCCGTACGCTGTCCGGATCCAGCTCCGCGAACACATCCTGGCGGCCGGCCGCGGCAGCCGCCGCCAGCACCTCCTCCCGGATGCCCGGGCCGAACAGCGCCGCCAGTTCCTCGGACCACTCCCGCACCCCCGGGTACGGCGCCCCGCGCCCGCCACCGGGCCCTGCGCCGCCCCGGCCCGAGAGATCTCCACGGCTGCCCTCGCCGTGTCCACTGCCGTACAACTCGTCCAAAGCGGTCGCCAGGCGCTGCGCCGGGCCGGACAGCCGGCCGCTCCCGCGGCCCAGCACCAGACGCCATCGGTCGGCCGGGGCGAGCCGGTGGCCGTCGTCGGCGGCGCCCACGGGGACGGACGTCGCGGCATCCTCGGCCTTCGTCGGGGCGGTGGCCTCGGCGGGCCGCTGGGACGGGAGGAGTCCCAGGGCGGCCAGGGTCTCGCGGGCCGCGACGTCGGCGCCGGTCCACACGGCGAGGGTCGCGGGATCGACGCCCCCGGTGTCGTCCGGACGCTCTCCGTCCAGACGCTGCTCGACGGTGGCCAGCAGCCGGTCGCGGGCGGCCGGGCTGAGTGTGTCGAAGCCGCCGCGCAGCGCCGGCAACCGGTCCAGGAAGTGCCCATCGGACAGCTCCACGACCCGGCGCAGCAGCGGTTCCAGCGCGGGCGCCGCCGACTCCAGCAGCGGCCCCGCCGCGGTGAGCAGACCGGTCAGGCGGGCGGTGAGCGCCGTACGGGACCCGGCGTCGCAGGCGCCGTCCACCCAGGAGGCGACCCGGTCGCCGAACGCCTGGGCCTCCTGCTGTCCCAGCAGCACGCGTACGGCTCCGGCGGCGCCCCGCATCAGCGGGGAACCGTCGGCCGCCAGCCGGGCCAGCGCGTCCGTGAGCCGGATGCCGCCCAACGGGTCGGCGCGGTGGGCGAGTTCCAGCAGAGCGTGGGCGTCGGCCGGGTCCTCGGAGCCGGTGAGCCCGTCGACCTGGCGCACCGCGGCGGCGGTCAGCAGGTCGGCGACGGCCGCCGCCCGCGCCGTACGCTCCTCGTCGCCGCCGAGTCCGGCGATGTGCCCGGCCCGCAGCCGGTCCAACAGCGCGAGCCCCGCCAGGAGTTCGGGCAGTGTGCCGGAGGCCGGCAGCACTTCGGCGGTGTCGGCCAGCCGCTCGTCCGCGAGCTCGGGCAGGCCGCACTCCGCCGCCTGCTCCAGCCCCCGCAGGGTCTGCGCCGCCGTGGGGCCGCCCTCGTCCCGCTCGACGCGTCGGTCTACCCTCAGCACACCCTCGGCGGCCTGCGCCGTCGTCACTCCGCGCAGCCCGGCCGCGGTCAGCATGGCGGCGGTGGCCGGTGTCCAGCGCACCTCCCAGCGTGAGGTCAGCGCGTCGGCGCCGCCCGCACCGACGACCGCCCTCGGCTCGCCGTACGGCACCGCGCACACCGCCAGGCGCCGCAGCAGGAGCTCACGGCGTCGGTCCAGCTCCGAACGCAGCGGGTCCAGACGCAGGTCCCGTGCCCCCCGACCCGAGTCCGCCGGTCCGGGCAGCCCCAGCTCGGCGAGTTCCGCCTCGACCGCCGGTGCCAGTCCGCAGCGCGGCGCGTCCGGGGCCGGGCAGCCGGTGCGCGTCCCCACGAGCACCCTCTCCATCGCCCGGGCCACGGCCCGCCCCCGCCCGTACGGCTCGCCCTGCGCCAGCACCGTCTGCACCGCCTCGACCAGCTCGCCCCGGCCCGCCGCGGGCAGCCCCCGCAGCCGGGCGAGATCACCGGCCAGCCGGGCGATCTCGCGTGCGTCGGCGGGCCCGGATGGATGGCCCAGCGCCCGCAACTCGGCGCACACCCGCACGGCGGCTCGCGTCAACGCGTCCTCCAGCGCGACGGGATCGCCGGACGCGTCCAGCACCAGGTGCTGCCACTCCGGGTCACGGATGCCGGCCGGGTAGCCCGAACGTTCGTCGAGCAGGGCGTAGCTGTAGGGGATGAGGGAGGTCGTCCACGCCATGTCAGGGCCTTGTGCCTTCTCGGCAGCGGGAGCCGGCGCCGCCGCCACGGCGTCCGCGCCGCCGGGCGGGGCCAGGAGCGCCGGGGCGTGGAAGGCGCCGACGAGCACGACGGCGCGCTCGCCGTTCGCCGTGGCCGCGGCGAGGCACGATCGCATCCACCGCTCGCGCCGCAGGTCCAGCTCCGGCACCCCGCCCGAGGCCATCGCCTCCTGCCGCAGCGCCCACCCCGTCAACAGCGCGGCCCGCCGCAGCGCCTCCGGCGTGGAACCGGGAGCGGCGGCCTCGACGAGCCGGTCCCACAGGTCGTCACCGGGGCGGCCGGTGAGCCGGGAACGCAGGGCCGCGGTAAGCCCGGCCGCGGCGGAACCGACGGCGGTCCCGCAGGCCTTCGCCGCCGGGGCGCCGGGGGCTCCCGGCACCTCGGTTGGGTGCGGGGCTGGGGGAAGGGGCGCCCCAGCCTTACTGTCGGCCTCCGGCTTCAGGGCGCCGGGTGCCGCGGCCTCTGCGTCGGCCTGCGCGTCCAACTCCCGCGCTTCCATCACCCCGTCCGGCCCGGGCGCTCCCGCCCAGACCCGGTCCGCCAGCGGCAGATCGCACGCGATCACCGGTACCCCGTGCCGCGCCGCCCAGCGCACGGCGGCCAGCTCGGGTGAGAAGTCGGCGAAGGGATAGAACGCCGGGCCCCCGCCCCCGTTCCCGGGTACGGCGGCGAGGGCGACCGGAGCCCTGGTCTCCTCGTGGGCGAGCCAGGGCAGCCAGTCCTGCATCTCGGCTGGGAGCTCGACCAGGAGCACCTCAGGTCGGGCCGCGTCCAGCAGCGCCGGCACGGCCGCGGCGAGCGAGGGTGCGTGGTGCCGTACCCCGATGAGGTAGGGCACCGCCGGGTCGGTCAGGGCGGCTACGGCGGCCTCCGGATCGGCGAAGGCCGCTGCGCCGGCGCCGGGGTCGGCGAAAGCCCCGGAGCCTGTGCCGGGAGCAGGGTCGGCCATGGCCGACGCGTCGAGCGGAGAGACTGGGGACACGGCCGTCAGCCCTCCAGGACCGTGCGCAGGTCCCACAGCGTGCGCCAGGTGGCCGAACCCTGTTCGGCGCGGCGCCGTACCGGCCCGTCCCAGTAGCCGCGCAGCCGCGCCGCGTCCGCCGGGTCGTCCTTGCGCACGACACCGAGCAGATGGCCGGGCAGCAGCCCGAGCACGTCCCGGTCGCCCGGGAAGTACGCCGCGGCCAGCCCCAACGCACCCGCCACGGACACCGCCTCCGCGGTGCTCATCACCGTGGACGGCCGCTCCACCTCCCAGCCCTCCGCCGACCGCCCCTCCCGCAGATCACGGAAGACGGTGACCAGGGCCTCCAGGACGGCGTCGTCCACCTGGAACGGCGCACCCGCCCGTTCCACCGACGCCCGGGCCTGGCCGCGCACCAGTGCCGTCTCGGCGTCGAGGTCCGCAATGGGGCCGACGGTCTCGAAGTTGAAGCGGCGCTTGAGCGCGGCCGACATCTCCGAGACGCCCTTGTCCCGCAGGTTGGCGGTGGCGATGAGGTTGAAGCCCGGGGCCGCGTGCGCCAACGCGTCCTGGCCGCCCGCCAGTTCGGGTATGGCGATCCGTCGCTCCGAAAGCAACGACACCAGGGAGTCCTGTACTTCCGGCAGACAGCGGGTGACCTCCTCGACCCGGGCGATCGCACCCCGGGTCATCGCGGTGAGCACCGGCGACGGGACGAGCGCCTGTCGGCTGGGCCCCTGTGCGAGCAACAGGGCGTAGTTCCAGCCGTACTTGAGCTGGTCCTCGGTGGTACCGGCCGTGCCCTGCACCACCAGCCCACTGGTGCCGCACACGGCGGCCGACAGCAGCTCCGACAGCATGGACTTGGCGGTGCCGGGCTCGCCGACGAGCAGCAGGCCCCGCTCGCCGGCCAGTGTGACGACACACCGCTCGACCAGCGCGCGGTCGCCGACGAACTTGCCGGTGATCTCCAGCCGGCGCGGCACGCCCTCGGGCGCCTCCGCGTCCTCGGGCAGCCGCAGCGCCCGGCCGCCGCTGCCCATGACGAAGGTGACGACGGCCCGGGGCGTGAGCCGCCAGGCGGGCGGCCGCGGACCGGAGTCGTGTGCGGCGAGAAAGGCCAGTTCGACGGCGTAGCGGTCCTCGGGCGGGACGATCTGACGGGTCGCGTCGGGCGCGAGGGCGGTGGTCATCGGCGGGATTCCTTCGAGGTGCTGCGGGAGGAGGTGGGAGTGAGGACGCGGCCGGACGGCGCGGCGAGAGCGCGGCACCCGGCGGCCGGAGCAAGCGGGCGGGCGGACGCCGACGCGACGGACTCCGATCCGGTGGGGCCCGGCGCGGCGGAGCCCGGTCCGGTGGGGACCGGCCCAATGGAGCCCGATTCGGTGGGGCCGAGCGCGGCCGAGCCCATCAAGGCCGAGCCCATCAAGGCGGAGCCCGACAGGGCCGAGCCCGACACGGCCGAGCCCGACATGGCGGAGCCCATCGCACTGGGCGTCATCGCCGCCGCCCCCGTCCGTTCGCTCGGGTGGCCAGCTGTTCGTACGCCGGGGCGTCGCCCGCGCGGACGCGGGTCCAGGCCCGCGTGAACAGCTCCGGCACCGGGACCAGCGGTATCGCGCGCTGGTGGCCCGGAATCGGGTAGAGCCCCTCCTTCCAGGTCTCCACCGGCAGCGCGGGCGACTTCAGGTCGCGCCAGCCGCCCGGCAGGAACAGGGTCCGTCCGGCGCGCGGCCGCTTGGCCTCCACCACCAGGTCTGTCGTGGCCAGCTCGGCACGGGCCTTCTTCAGGCGCGCGGGCTTCCAGCCGGTCCAGCGGGCGCAGTTGCGGTCCGTCGGGTCGGGCAGGGCCAGCAACTGGAGGTAGAGAGCGGCCGCGTCCTCGCCCAGCCCGTGCGTGGCGGCCACCTCGGTGACGAGCGCGGGCACGCTGGCCGTCGGGTCCTGGGCGTCACCCGTGGGGCCCTCGGTGCCCGCCGCGACGGCGCGACCCAGCTCCTCGCAGAGAAGCGTGCGGAGCATGCGCAGGCCGTGGCCGCGCTGTGCACCCACCAGGCCTTCCAGCAGCCCGAACACCGCGTCGTCGGGTCCGGTCAGTCCGGCGGGCCGCACCAGGACTGTCTCGGTGTCGCGGTACGAGGGGCGCAGGGCGAGCGCCTCGCCGACCCGGGTGGTGCCGTGGGCGTCCGCGCCGCCGGTCGCGGGCAGTCCGTACACCTTGCGCAGCTCCACGGCGGTGGAGCCACCCTTCTCCGTGAACTCCACGTCCAGGCCGAGCATCAGCTCCGGGTCGGACATCCGGCGCCGCACCGCGGCGAGGCCCTCCGGAAGGGCGGCACGCAACGGATGGCCGTACGGCAGGACGTACGCCAGTGCGCAGAGCGCGCCGACGGCACCCGTCAGGGCGTAGCCGTTCGGCATCGCCTCGGGGTCCTCCGGGACGAGGGTGCCGTCCTTGTCCGGACGCAGGACCGTGGTGCGGCTCAGCCACGGTGTGAGGGACGGATTGAGCACGTCCCCGGCGCCTCCGGCGCCCATGCCGGCCAGCTCGGCGCCGAGGTCCTCCGGCAACCGGACCAGCGAACCGAACCGGTCGGCCCACATCCGTCCCGCGGCCTGCGTGTCGGGGCCGGTCGTCCACAGGGCGGCGGGATCGTCCGGCAGCAGCGCGCCCATCAGCGCCGAGCGCCGTTCCATCCCCAGACCGTGCAGCAGCGCGGCGCCGAACTCCCGCTGCCGGGGCTTCAGCCCCATGGTGGCGAGGCCTTCGGCAGAGGGCTGCTGCGGCAGCCCGGCGAGCAGCACGGTGGCCTGCAGCGGGCCCAGCGCGCCGCCGGTCGCCGCCTCCAGCGCCTCGGGCGCCGCGGGCTGCCACGGCGCGGCGCCCTTGTCGCGGATCAGGTGGGTGACGGCGGTCAGGTCCTCGGCTGAGATCGTCGGGGTGTACCGCGTCTCCTGCTCCAGCGTGAAGTGCGCGACCGCGCCGAACGCCCCGGACGGATCGTGGTCCAGCGCCAGCCACTTGACCCGTTCCCGCTGCGTGTCGACGCCGTGGGAGCCGAGGATCACCACCGTGCGGCCGGCCCGGCGCAGCACCTGTCCGGAGCGCTGCTGCTGCTCCGCCTGCGGTTCGCTGAGCACGACCTCCCGCAGTGTGCCGCCCGCCTCGACGAGCGGACCCTCGGCCAGGGCCTCGGCCAGCAACAGCAGCGGTTCTCGCTGGGCGTCGGTCAATGCGGGCGAGGCGGCCCGGTACAGCAGCGCCCGCAGGGCGCCCAGGACGGGCGGCCACATCATGCCGATCGCCGGGACGGTGTGCTCCTCGCTGGTCCAGCCGTCCGTGAGGGCGCCGATGCGGGCCAGCCCGGGCAGCGGCTTGCCGTCGGCGGGCCTGCCGGAGAGCACGTGGTTCACCGCGCGGATCTGGCGGAGGATGCTCCACCGCTCGCCGTACCATCCGCCGCGCAGCCCGACGACACCGGACACGGCGGAGTACAAGGAGCGGTCGTCACCGTGCGCTGGGCTGTAGTCGGCGAACATGCCCTTGGTCCGGTTGCGCGCCTGCACCGGCCTTTCCTTCGGTGGAGTCGCGAAGGTGGTGGCCGAGTCGGCGATGCGCAGCGCCGATCTGACGAGCGTGGCGACGCCGATGCGCAGCCGTTCGTCCGTCAGGGCCGGCAGGACGTGCTCGACGGCCTTCAGGGCCACGGCGTCCGCGGTCGGCACGGCGGCCTTGGCCGTCTCGTCCGAACCGGCCGCCTTCAGCGCCTCCTGGCGGAGCTTCAGCGCCTCTGCCGTGAGCCGCAGCAGCTCTGCGGCCTGCTCGTCGGCCAGGGCGCGCAGCACCGCCGAGCCCTGTTCGTCGCGCGGGCGCAGCGCGTGCCAGAAGGGCAGCGGGGGCACGAACCGGGTGCCGGCGGCGTACTCACCGCCGCGGTCGTTCGGCGTCAGCCGGCCCAGCAGACCGGTGTGCGAGGTGTCGTCGCCCGCGTACAGCCCGATCGTGCCGGTCAACTGCGCCCGGTAGCCGCCCAGGTGGGCGACGATCGGCTCGGCGCCGCCGGGCAGCCGCAGCGCACCGAGGGGCACACCCACCCGGCCCTCGTGGTCCACCGCGACCGACACGGTCCGCCCGTCCGGCGTCCCGGCGGTACGGCGCCCCTCGGCGCCCTCGCCCTCCTTGCGCACCCAGCGCCCCAGCACCGTGCCGTCCGTGCCGAACGGGCTGTGCTCCAGGCCCGGTTGCAGCGGAAGGACCTCGCACACGCCGGGCAGCAGTTCGGCGTCCTCGCGGACGGCCGAGCGCAGCAGCGCGGGCAGCGACGCGCGTCCGTGTGTGCCGGTCACCGGGTCGTACTCCAGCCACACCGTCCGCCTGCCCTGCCGGCCCTGGCGCCACAGGGTGGTGCCGTCGCCGATGATCGCGCGGCACGGTGGCAGCTCCGTGTCCCCCGCGTGCAGGGTGCGGCCACCGGTGGCGCGTCCACCGCCGGCCAGCGGGATCGACGGCACGACGGCCTCCTGGCCGGACCACCAGGTGGGCAGCTGCTCGCCGCCGAGCTGGAACACGTCGGCGGGCCGGGCCGACCAGTAGCCGTACTGCTTGCCGCCGTGCCGCCACATCACGAGCAGCTCCCCGTCCACGTACCGGAAGCGGGGGCGCTGCCAGCGGTCCAGGTCATGGGGCAGATGCAGGTCGTGGTCGAGCAGGATCCGCTCCGGGCCGACGACGACAGCCTTCCGACCGAGGCAGAGGATCAGCGCGGGCCAGGCCTCGTGCACGGTCAGCGAGTTGTCCTCGCCCTTCCTGCTGTGGCCGTCCAGCAACGTCAGCGCTTCATCGAGGGCGGGCCAGCCCAGCTCGTCGAGAATGCCCGCCCGCACGGTACGGACGAGCAGCGGGGCCACCTCGCGGCCGGCCACCCGGTCCACCGCGTCCGGTGCGACCTCGGAGGCGATCACCCGGAAGGGGCGCAGCCGGTCCAGCGCCGCACGGGCGCCCGGCAGGCCCGCCGCGCGCGTGAAGTCGCCGACGGCCTCCTCCAGCCACTCCCGCAGCACCTCGGACAGGACCGGATGGGCGGCGATCGTCCTCAGCATCCCCTCGCCGCGCTGATGGCCGCCGACCTTGTCCACGGCCTGGTGCAGCAGCCGCCGCAGCCGCGGGTCGGCCGCGACGGCGGCCAGGTCACGCCGGCCGGCGCGGGTGTCCAGCAGCCACTCGGGCAGCGGCAGATACACGGGGACGTCGGCGCCCGGCAGCGTCAGCGGGACGCGTTCGGCCGCGCACAGGTCCAGCAGGTCGAGATCGGCGCCCGCGTGCCAGCGGCCGGTGCACAGGTCCACCGGACGACCGGCGGCGCGCAGCAGCGGAGCCATGTGCTCCACCAGCGCGAGCGTGGCCGGGCAGCGGCGGGAGTAGGAGCCGCCGTGCTTGCGGAAGGAGGCCCAGCGGGTCAGCCAGTCCGCCGGATCGGCGCCCTGCCCGGCCGCCGCCGACTCGTCCGTCAGCAGCCGGTCGGCCCCGGTCTCCGCGAGCAGGGTCAGCCAGAACTCCTCGTCCTCGGCGTCCCGGCCCAGACCTTCGGGCATGATCTCCAGCAACCGCAGCCGGATCTCCGGCCGTTCCTTGGCGAGGACCGGCAGCACGGCGCGGTAGGCGGTCCAGAAGGAGCGCGGCGCGCGGACCGCGGCGGGGGAGGCGATCAGGTCGGCGACCAGCGCGCACTCCTCGGTGACCCGGGTCAGGCCTGCCGCCTTGATCAGCCCTCGCGCGTCCTGCGGCAGCGAGGCGTACGGCGGCATCCCGGCCGCACAGCGCTCCACGATCAGCTGCCGGAACTGCGCCCAGGCCGCGGCCGGTTCGAGCCGCCCGGCGAGGTCCCGCACATGCTCCTTGAGGGCCTTCACGGTCAGCGCCCCGGCGAAGGCGAACTCCAGGAAGACCGCGCGCTGCCGCTCCTCGTCCACCGCGAGCGCGTGCACCCGCTCGGCCTCGCGGGCCTTGCCGAAGAACGCGGCGGCGTACGTGGTGTTCTCATGCTCCAGGAAGACCCGCGCGGCCTGCTCGTAGAACGTCGGCAGGAAGTGCGGCACGGCCCGGCCCAGCCGCTCGCCGAGCGTCTCGAAACCCTCCTTGGCTGCGCCCGGACGGGACTTGGCCTGCCTCGCCAGCCGCTCGACGTCCTTGACCAGTGCGAGCGCGTGATGCCCGTTGGCCGGGTCGTTGACCAGCGCCCAGGCCGGGAAGCCCAGCGTCTCCCGGCGTACCTGCCCCACCTCGGGCGCCTCGGTCTCTCGGGCGAGGCCCAGGAACTCCAGCGCCAGATCCTCCGCTTCGCCCAGCGTGCCCGGCACCAGCCGGACCACCTGCCGGCCGTCGAGGGCGGGGTGCGTGTAGGTGCGGACGGTGAGGCTGTCGGCGTCCTCGCGCGCGGTGCTGCCCGGGGGCAGGACGGCGCCGGCGTCCAGCAGCGCGGCCACCGTGGTCTCGTCGTACGTCATGCCGCCCGCTCCTCGTCCTCGATGTCCCGCCCCGCATACAGCGCGGCCGCCATGCGCATGCCCTCCGACCAGGCGACCGGCCCGACCTGACCGAGCCTCAGCACCCGCCCGGCGGGGTCGGACCAGACCAGCGGGCCGGTCTCGGTCTCCAGGTAGCCGTCGTAGTCGCCGACCCACACCCGGGCCTCGACGCCCCGGCCGTCCTCCAGGACGGGACAAACGGCGTACCCGCCGCGCACCCGGTAGCCGAGCTGGGCGGCCCGGCCGTGCAGGAAGCGCAGCTCCTTGAACGAGCCGCCGGCGTACTCCTCGACCTGGGTCCCCTCGGCGTCCAGCGTCGCCGGGCGGTGCCAGACCTCCCGGAAGAGCTGCTGCGCGCCCTGCTCGACACCCAGCTCGACGGCGAACTCCCGGAGCTCCTCCAGGTCTTCGAGAAGGACCGGGTGCGGGATGCGGACGAGGTCGGGCGCGATGCGGACGGTGTCGCCGTCGAGGTCGACCAGGCCGAGGCCGCGCTCGGGATCCGCGTCCCGCAGGAAGCCGGCGACCTGCCCGTCGGCGCCGGTGACCACGAGGTCGCGCAGCGCCGCCCGCCACGCCGGGTCGGGCCACACACGCGAGACGACGGCGAGCGGCACCGGCAGCGAGCGGACCATCCACCGCTCGGCCGTGGCCAGGCACTGCCGTTCGTGCCGCTCCAGCCACTCGACGAGCTGCCTGAGGCCCACGACCGCGGGATCGTCGGTGATCTTCGGCGCCACCGACTTCAGCCGCCGCCCGGACGCGTTGCGGCACACCACCTTCCCGCCGTCGAGGGCGACTTCGTAGTCACCTGCCGACACCCACCCCATACGTGCCTCCCGCACCCGTGTTGATCAAGTGTCGGGAACTGTAGGGCAGGCCACTGACAACGCCCTCCGGCAGCCGGAGGGCGTTGTGGAAAAACGGTTCTGGAGGAACGGTGCCGTCAAACGGTGCCGTCAAAGCGACTCTGAAAAGGCCGCTCCGGACAGGCGCAGGAGGATCAGTGCCCGGCGGCGCGCTCCTCCTTCTCCTTCTTCAGCTGCTTGATCCGCGCGGCCTCCTTGCGGACCTCGGCCTGGGTGGCGCGCTCCTTCTCCAGCCACTCGGGCCGCTCCTGCTTGAGCGCCTCGATCTGCTCGGTGGTCAGCGGCTCGGTGACGCCGCCGCGCGCGAGGCCGGCGATGGACACGCCGAGCTTCGCGGCGACCACCGGACGCGGGTGGGGACCGTTGCGCCGCAGTTCGCTCAGCCACTCCGGCGGGTTCGCCTGCAGCTCGTTCAGCTCGGCGCGCGTGACGACGCCCTCCTGGAACGAGGCGGGGGTGGCGGGGAGGTACACACCCAGCTTCTTCGCCGCGGTCGCGGGCTTCATCGTCTGGGTGCTCTGCTGCGAACTCATGAGGTTAAGGGTATCGGCCGCCTGCCGGGCCGCCGACCACGGCCGGTGACGGTGGCCCGACCACGGCTGGTGACGGTGGCCCGACCACGGCCGGTGACGGAGGGCGGGCCACGGCCGGTAACCTGGCCTGGTGACAGGCTCGGAGGAAACACCGTCGTTCCGGCTCGCGTACGTACCCGGAGTGACGCCCGCCAAATGGGTGAGGATCTGGAACGAGCGCCTGCCGGACATCCCGCTCACCCTCGTCCAGGTCCCCGCCGCCGAGGCGCCCGAGGTGCTGCGCGCGGGCGAGGCCGACGCCGGCTTCGTACGGCTCCCCGTGGACCGTGCGTTCTTCAGCGCGATCCCCCTCTACACCGAGACCACGGTGGTCGTCGTCCCCAAGGACCACCTGATCACGGCGGCGGAGGAGGTGACCCTGGACGACCTCGCCGACGAGGTGCTCCTGCACCCCTTGGACGACGTCTACGACTGGGACTCTCCGCCGGGCGAACCCGCCTTCGAGCGCCCCGCGACGACGGAGGACGCGATCGAGCTGGTGGCCGCGAACGTCGGCCTCCTGATCGTCCCGCAGTCCCTGGCCCGTCTCTACCACCGCAAGGACCTCACCTACCGCCCGGTCACCGACGCCCCCCAGTCGAGCGTCGCCCTGTCCTGGCCGGAGGGGGCCACCACCGACCTGGTGGAGGACTTCATCGGCATCGTCCGCGGCCGTACCGTCAACAGCACCCGGGGCCGTACGAAGCCTCAGACCGAGCAGCAACGCAAGCGCTCCGAGCCGGCCGGCACCCGACAGAAGCCCGCGCCGAAGCCGACGGGCCGCACCCCGCGCGCTCGCACGGCGGGGGGCAAGCCGGCCCCCAAGCGGGGCAAGCCACGCCGGAGGTCGTGAGGGCCGGGTCCGGGGCGGCGGCCGCGAACGCGCCGGCGATCTGCCTCATGCCTCACAGCCCCCGGCCGCCGCTACGCCTCCTGCCGCGCCGCCTCCCTCCTCTGCTCCGGCTGGGCATGGACCCGGCGTTCCCGCAGGTCGGCGTAGGCGAGGCAGAGGGCCAGCAGGATGATGGCGACCGAGGTGAGCAGGCCGTACTGGAGCGCGGTGGCGGGGTTGGCGTGGTTGGCCAGGTGGGCGAAGTACACCGAGCCCACCACGGCCACACCGGCCGCCGCGCCGATGCGCTGCGCGGTCTGGAGCACCCCGCCCGCTGCCCCGCCCCGCCGGACGGGCACGAGGGACAGGGTGAGCGTGGTGTTGGGCGAGATGGTCAGGCCGGAGCCGATGCCGGCGACGAGCAGCGGGAGCGCGGCGGCCCAGGCCACGCCCCGCCCCGGTACCCAGTGCACGGCCGCGACGACCCCGAGCATTCCCGCCGTCACCGTGCACAGCCCGGCGATGACCAGCTTGCGTCCGAAGCGCACCACCAGGCGGCCGCCCGCGGCGGCACCGGCCGCCGAGCCCGCCGCGAACGGCATGGACGACAGGCCCGCCGCCAGCGCGCCGTAGCCCATGCCGTTCTGCAGGAACAGGGTGTAGACGAAGAACAACGTCGTGAAGCCGCCGAAGTACACCAGACTCAGCAGCGCGCCCAGCGTGAACGAGCGCAGCGAGAAGAGCCGCAGGTCGACCAGGGGTGCCCGGTCCCGCCGCGCCTGGTGCCGCTCCCACGCCCAGAACGCGGCCAGCAGCCCGGCGCCCACCGGGAGCAGGGCCCACTTCAGCCGTCCCTGCCACTGCTGTTCCTGCACCAGGGGCAGCATCAGGGCGAGCACGCCGGAGCCGAGGAGCAGGACGCCCGGCACGTCGAAGCACTCGCGCTTGCCCGGTGCGCCGGGGGAGTGGGGCAGCAGCCGCAGCGCCGCGCAGAAGACGGCCGCGCCGATGGGCAGGTTGACGTAGAACACCCAGCGCCAGCCGTCGGGGCCGCCGGCCGCCTGGATCAGCAGGCCGCCCGCGAGCGGGCCGACCGCCGTGGAGATGCCGATGGTGCTGCCCATCATGCCGAACGCACGGGCCCGCTCCGCGCCCTGGAACATCTGCTGGATCAGCGCCGAGGTCTGCGGCGCGATCAGGCCCGCCGACGCTCCCTGGACCAGCCGGAACAGCACCAGCCACGCGGCACCGGTGGACAGCCCGCAGGCCGCCGAGGCGAGCGTGAACAGCGCGAGCCCGGTCAGGAAGGTCTGGCGTCGCCCGCGCATGTCACCGAGCCGCCCTGCCGGGACCAGGGTCAGACCGAGGGTGAGGGCGTATCCGGACATCACCCAGGACAGTTCGGCCGTGCTGGCGCCCAGCCCGCGTTCCACCGAGGGCAGTGCCACGTTCACGATCGAGGTGTCCAGCAAGGTCATGAAGGCGGCGGTCAGACAGACGGCGAGCGCCTTCCACCGTCGGTCGTGCGGGGCCGGTCCGCCCCGGTCTGTGGTCATGGGATCACGCTAGGCAGCCACCGGCTCCCGCGCACGGCGGGAACGCTCAAAGAAGGACGGGGCTGACGGGTGCCGGTATTGCTCAGCGGGACCGGGCCGTGGTCCGCAGCCACGCGTACGCCGACTGGGCCGTGAACTCCGTCTGGCCGCCGCGCAGCAGAAGAGCCGCCGTGGCGAATTCGGGCATGCCGGCCTGGGCGGCCACGTACGGGACGGCGATGCAGCGCATGCCGGCCGCGTGGGCGGCGGCCGCGCCCGGTGCCGCGTCTTCCAGGACCACGCAGTCACCGGGGTCCGCGCCGAGCCGCCGGGCCGCCTCCAGCAACACGTCGGGGGCGGGCTTGCCGCGCGGCACCTCCTCGGCGGACACCACCGTCCGCAGGTAGGCGCCCAGACCCGTGCCCGCGAGGATCGCCTCGATCGCCTCCGGGGAGGACCCCGACGCGACGGCCATCGGTACTCCGTCGGCGGCCAGGAGCTCCACGAACTTGCGCATCTCCGGGTACACCGGCGTACGGGTACGGGCGATCTCCAGGTAGCGCCGGTTCAGCTCGGCGAGCAGGTCCTCGGCCGGCGCGCTCAGGCCGTAGCGCTCCTTCCAGAGCCGCGTCGCGTCCTGGTTGCCGATGCCGACGTAGGCCTCGTTGTCCGCCCAGGTGTAGTCCGGGACGCCGTGCCCGGCCAGGGTCTGCCGGCTCGCCTCGTAGTAGTTCGGCTCGCTGTCCACCAGCGTTCCGTCGAGATCGAAGATGACCGAGAGGGCGCCGAGATCGCTCATGCGCTCCAGCATGCCCAGTGTCAGGCGCGCGCTGCCCGCCCGATCGACTCCACCAGGGGCAGCAGCCGGTGCGGGACGCGTTCGCGCAGCGCCACCTCGGTCCGCGTGCGCACCACGCCCGGCAGGCTGATCAGCTTCTGGATGACGTCCTCCAGATGGGCGTTGTCCCGGCCCACCACCCGGGCGAGCAGATCGCCGCCGCCGGTGATCGAGAACGCCTCCACGATCTCCGGCACGGCGGCCAGCGCGTCCCCGACATCGTCCAGGTGGCCCTGGGTGACCTCGATGTGCACGAACGCCAGCACCGGATGGCCCAGGGCGGCGGGGGACAGGGAGGGCCCGGTGCCGGTGATCACGCCGTCCCGCTCCAGTCGGTCCAGCCGGGCCTGGAGCGTGCCGCGCGCGACGCCGAGGATACGGGCGTACTCGCGCACGCTGGTGCGCGGCTGTTCCAAAAGCAGTCGCAGGATGCGGGTGTCGAGTTCGTCCACGGCCATGATGGACGACTGTACCAATGGCCCAGCGGGCCGCAGTTCGCCCATACCGTCCGACCTGGGCCGTTGGCCCTCCGCCCAACTGGACTAGCTCCGCTCCGCTGGTCCAATGGCCCAGTGATTCGAGTCTCACTTGAGCCAATGTCCTCAGTGATGCTCTCATGGAGGCGTCGATGGCGCTGCGGACCCCCGCGGCGCCTTTTCTGTGCCGTGTTCCGTCCGGTTTCCATGGGGAGGGCAGCAGTGCTGAAGAGGATGTTCGTGGCTCCGGACCCGGGGCGGGCGCGGTTGCGCTTCGCCGCGCGGGCCGTCCTCGGCATCGGCCTCGCGGTCGTCGTCTGCTCCCTCGCCGGACACTCCCTCGTCGGCGCGGTCACCGGTGGCCTCGCCGCGCTGCTCGCCCTGTTCACCGTCGCCGACCCGACCGTGCGCGGGCAGGCCGTCACCACCGCGCTGCTGCCCGCCGTGGGCGTGCCGGTGCTCGCCGCCGCGGCCGAACTGCACGCCGTACCCGTCGCGCGCGACCTCGTCTTCCTGACCGTCGTCGGCGCCGGCGTGTACGCGCGCCGCTGGGGACCGCGCGGGCACAGCCTCGGCGTGTTCGCCTTCATGACCTTCTTCGTGGCCCAGTTCCTGCACGCCACCCCGGCCCAGCTGCCCGACCTGTACGCCGCCGTCCTGCTGTCCGTGCTCAGCGCGGCCGCGGTGCGGTTCGGCGTGTGGTGCTACGAGCGCCGGCTGCCCCCGGCCGTCGTGCCCTCCCCGCCCGCCGGCCGCGGCCTCGCCCGAGTGACCACGCGGCAGGCCGTCCAGGCGACCGCCGGCGCGGGCTTCGCGCTCGTCGTCGGGCAACTGGTGTCCGGACAGCGCTGGTACTGGGCCGTCGGCGCCACCTGGTGGATCTTCGTCAACACCGCCTCACGCGGCGAGACGCTGGTACGCGGCTTCCGCCGGGTCCTCGGCACGGCGATCGGTATCTGCCTGGGCTTCCTCGTCGCCGTCCCCGTGGGCGGCGCGCCGGTGCCGACGGCGGTCCTGGTCGCCGTCGCCGTCTTCGGCATCTTCTACACGGCCGCCGTCTCCTACACCTGGATGATGCTCTGGGTGACGCTGCTCGCCGAACTGCTCTACGGCCTCCTCGGCGTCCTGAACCCCGGCCTGCTCGCGCTGCGTCTCGCCGAGACCGGTGTGGGTGCGCTCGGCGCCGCGCTCGCCGTGCTGTTCGTCCTGCCGGTCACCACCCACGCCATCACCGACGCCTGGATCCAGCGTGCCCTGCGCTGCGTCCACGCCTGCACGGCGGAGGCGGCGGCCCGGCTCGCGGGCTCCGCCACGGCCGACCCGGCGCCCCGCGTCGCCGAACTGGAGCAGCTGCTCGGCCGGGTCCGGCTGGCCGTGGCCCCGCTGGTGCACCCGCTTTACCCGATGCCGGCCCGCAAGCGGCGCGCCCGCCGGGTCCTCGCGCTCCTCGACGACTGCGCCCGCGAGGTGCGTGGCCTGGTGGCGGTCGCCGCCGACCCCGAGGCCTCGCACGACGCCCGCCTGGCCGCGGCCTGCTGGCGCGTCGAGGCGGCCGTCGAGGCGCTTACCGCGGGCCGGCTGGAGCACGTCCGCGACCCCGCCGAGCCGCCCGCCGAGCCCGCCCTCGCCCACCTGCACGGCCTGGAACGCGCCCTCGCCGACCTCGCCGAGCCCCTGCGGGCTCCGACGGGGTCGCGGTTGGTGGGGGCCTGAGCCGGGCACGGTCGTGGGTGCGCCCGGTGATGAGGTCTGAGTCCGTAGGTCGGGTTGCGGCTGGTGGCCGGAACCTGGCGCGCCGGGGGCGGCGGCTGAGGGTTCTGGGTCGGACACGGCTTCAAGTGGGGCAAATGGGTGGTTTGGGGAGGGTCGCTCTGCCCGGAGCCGGGCTGGCACCGCTCGGGTGCGACTCATGAGGCCTGAGGTCGGGGGCGTCGGCATTGTGGTTGCTGGGGGCTGAGTCTGGGCTGTCGGGTATGCGTCTCGTGGAGGCTGAGCCGGCCGCGCTCAGGTCGCGGTGCCAGCGCGACGGATAGTGCGAGGCGCCGACGTGGGCCGCGAGCCACGGACGCGGGCCGCGAGGCGCCGACACGGGCCGCCAGGCAAAGATCCCGGCCGTGAGGGCACGGGTTGGGCCCACACGCACGGGACGGGGCGCGAGGCGCGGTCGCGTCCCGCCGAGTGGTGTAGACGGTCAGCCTTCGCAGCTTCGCAGGTGACGGTAGTGATCGGCCTGGCAGCCGGGCGCCGGGCGGGCCCATCCCGCCCCGCCCGGCTCGCACAGCGACGCGGAACGGTTCGGCACGGAGGTCGTGGGCAGGCCATCCGGAACGGCGTGGTCCGGATGGCTGCACCACTCGGGGGGACCATCCGAGGCGCGGATGCAGGCCGCGAGGCACCTACATGGGCCAGCGGGGCACGGGACGGGTCCCCAGCACGGGAGATACGGGCGAGGCGCGGAAGCGACCCCGTCGGCGCGGGCGCCCACGCAAGGCACGGACGCGACCCGCCGGGCGCGGACGGCCACGCAGGGCACGGACATGACCCCTCGGGCCCGGGCGGCCACGCGAGGCACAGGCACGACCCCTCGGGCCCCGGTCGGCCACGCAAGGCGCAGACATAGCCCCCTCGGACCCTGGGCGGCCAGGCAAGGCGCGGACACGGCCCCGTCGGGCACGGGCGGGCCCACAAGGCGTGGACACGGGCGGGAAGCGAGGGCAGCAGGCCAAGTGGCGATGACGTAGCGCCGCTCTTCCCGGCCAGGCCACCCTCGGCCGGACAGCATCGCAACAGCAATGACACGACCCCGCGAGGAAAAGAACCGCCGACAACCCCGCCTCTTGGTCTAGACCGCCCGTGATCGGCTGCTACCGTCGGGCCCGGACGGGGTCGACCGAGAGGGGTCAGCGGTGGCACAGGACGGCAGGTCCGGCAGGCGCCGGGCCTTCATCGGCTCGTTCACGGCGGCGGGCGGCCCCGGTCTCGTCACCGCCGAGGTCGCGCCGGAGGGCGGTCGCCTCCTCCTCGGTACCGCGGTCAACGACTTACCCGACCCGTCCTACCTGCTCCTTTCGCCGGACGGCGCCACGCTGTACACCGTCAGCGAGACGGCCGAGGGCGCCGTCGCCGCGTACCGGGTGAACGGCGGCCGTCCGGAGCCCGCCGGGCCGCCCGTACGGGTCGACGGCAGCGGACCGACCCACCTCGGCCTGTACTCCGGGCACGTGCTGACCGCCAACTACGGCTGCGGCAGCGTCACCGCCGTACCGGTGCATCCGGACGGCTCTCTCGCCGCCAAACCCTCCGGGCGGCTCCAGCACACCGGCTCCGGCCCGCACGACCGCCGCCAGCGCGGTCCGCACGCCCACCAGGTGCAGGCCGACCCGAGCGGCCGGTGGGCGGTCAGCGTCGACCTCGGCACGGACTCGGTGCGGATCTGCACCCTCGAGGACGGCGTGCCCGCCCTGCACGGCGAGTTCGCCCTGCGCCCGGGCTCCGGCCCCCGCCATCTGGCCTTCCACCCGGACGGCACGCACGCCTACGTCGTCAACGAACTCACTCCCACCGTCACCGTGTGCCGCTGGGACGCCGCGGCGGGCTCGCTCAGGCCGCTGGCCGAGGTCCCCGTGCTGCCCGGCGTCCCGGCCGGCGACGCCTATCCGTCCGGGATCGTGGTCTCGCCCGACGGCCGTTTCGTGTGGACCGCGACCCGCGGCGAGGACGTGCTGTCGATCCTCGCCGTCGAAGGCGAGTCGCTGCGGCTGATCGGCACGGTGCCGTGCGGCGGGCACTGGCCGCGCGCGCTCGCCGAGCACGACGGCTTCCTCTACGCGGCCAACGAGCGTTCCGGCGACGTGACGTGGTTCGCGGTGGACGAGGCGACGGGGCTGCTCCGCTACGAGGGCTCCGTGCCGGTCCCCGCGGCCTCCTGCGTCGTCTTCGGCTGAGCCCCGCGGGGGACGGGGCGTCCAGGCAAGGCGAAGGGCCCGCTCCGGGGTGGGGAGCGGGCCCTGTGTCGTACGGGTGCCGTGCGGTGCCGGCGTGGGTCAGCGGACCGGCATGCCCTGCGGCTGCTGCGGGGCGATGCCCAGCGCCGTCGTGTACTTGGCGAGGGCGAGCTTGCCGATCGCCGGGTACGCGCCGAGCGCCTCGGCCGTGGCGCAGCCCACCTCCTCGGCGGCCGCCGCCAGCAGCGCGGGGTCGATCTCCGGGCCGATCAGGTACGGCGCCAGGGCCAGCTGCTGCGAGCCCGAGGACCGCAGCTGCTCGGCGACGGAGGAGATGGAGCCCTCCTGGTCCAGGGCCGCCGCCATCACCGGCACGGCGAGGCGCGCGGCGAGCAGCATGCCGGTGATCCCGGCCGCCTGCACGGCCTCCTCGCCGCCCACGGACGCCAGGATGATGCCGTCGGCGGCGGTGGCCACGGTGAACAGGCGCGCGCGGTCGGCGCGGGCCAGCCCCGCCTCGGACAGCCGCACATGCAGCGCCTCGGCGAGCAGCGGGTGCGGGCCGAGCACGTCGGTGAGCTCGGCGGCGACCCGGCTGTCCATCACGGACTGGCGGATCTGGCGCAGCAGGGAGCTGTCCGGACCGGCCAGCAGCGGGACGACGACGGCGACCGGGCCGTCGGGCTCCTTGACGCCCTCGGCCCCGGCGGCGACGGCCTGCTCGTAACGGGCCGTGCGCTCCTCGGCCGCTCGCGCGAGCACCGAGCGGAGCGTGGGGAACTCGTCGTCGTCCCCGTCCAGGTATCCGATCCGGGCGTCCAGGCCGGGCAGCTCGGAGCGGGCGATGCTCACGACCTCCTCGGCGAGGGCGCGCGTGGCGGCACTGGGCGCACCGGGCACCGCGAGGGCGAGCGCGGGCGCACCCTCGGGAGCCACCAGCGGTTCCGGTCGGCGGTGCCGTCCGGGCTGGCGGGGTCGCGGCATTCGTACTGGCAGGCCGGACTCGGGCCCAGTGGGGGTGCTCATGGCGCCGCATGTTACTGGCTTCCTGGGTTACTCCGTTCGGGGAGGGTGCAGGTGAGAGGTATCCGTCCGGTTTTGTCTGATGAGTCACGCGCCAGGGACAGGTGTTGCGGGCACGTGCCGGGAACATGCGCCGACAAAGCGGTGACAAGGGGGAACAATCCGCTTTTGCGGGGACCTCGATCGGGGACCTCAATCGCCTTCCGCGGGGACCACGTAGAGCATGGTCGGTTCACCCGGCAGAGTGAGCCGGCCGGCCGCCAGGTCGCTCGCGATCCGTACCGAGCCATGCAGGGGATCGCCCTCGGCCGGCACCTGCCGGGCGTGCGGCAGCCTGCTCGCCAACTCCTCCCGCAGGGGTGCGAGCAGGGGCTCGCCCAGCCGGAACAGGCCGCCGGTGAGCGCCACTTGAGGCGTGCCGTCCGCCGGGCACACGGCCTCGACCGACTCGGCCATGTGCCGGGCCGCCGCGCGCAGGATGTCCGCGGCGACCGGGTCGTGCGGGGCGCACGCGGCCACCCGCGGCGCGAAGGAGGCCAGTACGGCGGGCCGGTCGGAGCGCGGGTACAGCTGCCCCGGCAGCCCGCGCACCGGCCCGAACTGTTCCTCCGCGCAGGCCAGCAGCGGTGCGGAGCCGCCGTCCCGGCCGTCGTGGGCGCGCAGCGCCGCCTCCAGGCCGGCCCGCCCGACCCACGCGCCGCTGCCGCAGTCCCCGAGCAGATGGCCCCAGCCGTCCGCCCGACGCCAGGCCTTCAGATCGGTGCCGACCGCGATCAGCCCGGTGCCCGCGGCGAGCACCGCGCCCGGACGCGGCCCCAGGGCGCCGACGTAGGCGGTGACCGCGTCGGCGGCGAGCGCCACCCGCCGTACACCCAGCTCACGGGCGAGGGCGCCCGGCAGTTCGGCGCGCAGGGCGTCGCCCAGGGTGGCGAACCCGGCGGCGCCGACAACGGCCGTCTCCAGCTCGTCCACGGCGGCCTCGGCGGCGGACGCGCGGGCCAGCGGCACGAGTTGGCCCATCAGGTGGGCGGGATCGATGCCCCGGATGCCCGTGCGCACCGGCTCCCGCGACTCCCGCTGCGCGGCGGGCGCCCGGCCCGGCACACCGACGGCGATCCGGAGACCGGAGCCTCCGGAGTCCACCGCCAGGTAACCGGGGACGGTCACGGCAGTCGCCAGTCCACCGGCTGTCCGCCCTGCTGGAGCAGCAGGTCGTTGGCCCGGCTGAACGGACGCGAGCCGAAGAACCCGCGGTCGGCCGACATCGGCGACGGATGCGCGGACTCCACCGCCGGCAGACTGCCCAGCAGCGGACGCAGATTCCGGGCGTCCCGGCCCCACAGGATGGACACCAGCGGCTTGCCGCGCGCCGCCAGGGCCCGGATCGCCTGCTCGGTGACCTCCTCCCAGCCCTGGCCGCGGTGGGCGCCCGGGTTGCGCGGAGCCGTGGTCAGCGCCCTGTTGAGGAGCAGAACGCCCTGCTGGGTCCACGGCGTGAGGTCGCCGTTGGACGGCTGGGGCAGGCCCAGGTCGGTGTTCAGCTCGTGGAAGATGTTGATCAGGCTGGGCGGCAGCGGGCGTACCTCGGGTGCGACCGAGAACGACAGGCCCACCGCGTGCCCCGGGGTGGGATACGGGTCCTGACCGACGATCAGGACCCGTACGTCGTCGAAGGGCTGTTGGAAGGCCCGCAGGACGTTGGGTCCGGCCGGGAGGTAGGTGCGTCCCGCGGCGATCTCCGCGCGCAGGAAGTCGCCCATCCCGGCGATCCGTCCGGCGACGGGTTCCAGGGCCTTCGCCCAGCCCGGTTCGACGATTTCATGCAAGGGTCGTGGTGCCACGGGCGTCACCCTACTGCCGCACACGGCCCGGTGATCAACCGATGGCCGAAGCCGGCGGTGACGCCCGCCCCCTGTAGCCCGCCCGCCTGTCTCAGCCGATCACCGCCGCCCGCACGCACAGCACGTCCGGCAGATGCGCCGCCAACTGCTGCCAGCTGTCGCCGTCGTCGGCCGAGGCGAACACCTCGCCGTTGCGGTTGCCGAAGTAGACACCCGCCGGGTCGGCGTCGTCGGTGCACAGCGCGTCCCGCAGCACCGTGCCGTAGTGATCCTGCTCCGGCAGGCCCTTGGACAGCGGCTCCCAGGTCCGGCCCGCGTCCGCGGTGCGGAAGACCCGGCAGCGGTGCTCGGCCGGCACCCGGTCCGCGTCGGCGTTGATCGGGAAGACGTATGCCGTGTCGGCCCGGCGCGGATGGGTGGCCACCGCGAAGCCGAACGTCGACGGCAGGTCCGCGCCGATGTCCGTCCAGTGCGCGCCCCCGTCGTCGCTTCTGTACACCCCCCAGTGGTTCTGCAGATACAGCCGGTCGGGGTCGCCCGCGTCCTTGGCGATCTTGTGCACGCACTGGCCGAACTCCGGCTCCGGATCCGGCAGGAACACCGCGGACACACCGGAGTTGGACGGCGCCCAGCTCGCACCCCCGTCGGTGGAGCGGAACACCCCGGCCGTGGAGACGGCGACGGTCACCGCCTTGGGGTCGCGGGCGTCGGTGACCACCGTGTGCAGGCCCTCGCCGCCGCCGCCCGGCACCCACCGCGAGCGCGTCGGGTGCTCCCACAGCGGCCGGACCAGCTCGAAGCTCTCGCCGCGGTCCTCCGAGCGGTACAGCGCCGCCGGTTCCGTGCCCGCGTACACCACGCCGGGCTCGGCGGCGGCCGGGTGCAGCTGCCAGACGCGCTCCAGGGAAGCCCCGGTGTCCTTGGGGAACTTGACGGCCGGCTGCGGCGGTTCGGTCCAGGTGCGGCCGAGGTCGTCGGAGTGGAAGACCGACGGGCCCCAGTGCGCGCTGTCGCCGCCCGCGAGCAGCCGCGGCCGGCCCTCCCGGGTGTCGATCGCGACCGAGTAGACCGCCTGCGCGTTGAAATACGGACTGTCGTCGAACTCCCAGGTGCCACCCCTGCGCCGCCCGATGAACAGGCCCTTGCGGGTGCCCACCGCCAGCAGTACCTCGGTCATGCCGATCACCTCCGGGACGTCTTCGTCCAGGTAGTCATGAGACAGGTAGTCGTCGGTTATCGGCCAGTCTGCACCCCACCACTGACAGTCACCCTCGATGCGCACGTTCTCGCAGGTCACGGAGGTGTCGTCGACCAGACACGAAGATCGGCCCGGAGTCGTTGCGGCATGCGCCTGCGCAAGAGGGGCCCCTCGTGCGACCGTCGGGGAGACGGCTCGTCGTGAGCAACGGAGCGGTCTCCTGCGTATGGAGAGCGGTCCGGCCGGTCGGTGCGCTCGTGAGGAGGATGCCTTTGAAGGCGTTCCGTGGTCCGAAGGTGTGGCTGTGGCGCTGGCGGCGCAACCCGCTCAAACGCCGGGCCGACGTGGTGGAGGCCTGGGTGGTGCTCGGCGCCTGGCTGCTGACGGTCCTGGCGGGGGTCTCGGCCGGTCTCGTGGCGGCCGGGTCGGTGGAGCACGGCCTCGCGAAGGAGCGAGCGGACTGGCGACCCGTCGTGGCCCACGTGGTGACACGGGCCCCGGGATCCTCCCCCGCGCACCGCCAGGCCTCCTCCGCGGAACGCGTCTGGGCCAAGGTGGGCTGGACCGCGGCCGACGGCTCCGCCCACACCGGCCAGGTCCGGGTGGAACCCGGCAGCAAGGCCGGCACGCCGGTCACGGTCTGGACCGATCCGCAGGGCCGGCTCGTCAGCCGCCCCGCCTCCGCCGCCGAGGCCGCCTTCCGGGGCACCCTGATCGGCTGCCTGGTGGGCGTGAGCGCGGCGGCCGTCCCCTTCGTCGGCGGCCTCGCCCTGCGCAGCCGTCTGGAACGCCGCCGTATGCACGCCTGGGACACGGAGTGGGCACGGCTCGGACCGCAGTGGGGACGGATGGTCTGACCCGCGGCCCGCGGCCCGCGGCCTCAGGTCCCCGTCCCGAATGCATGGGCTCGGGCGAGTGCCTGCGATGACACCCCTACACCGTCGCCAGCACCTCCCGGCAGGCGTCCAGCAGACCCTCGTCCTCCGGAATGCCCCGCCCGCCGCTTCCGGGCGCATGGGCCAGGTGGCGGCGGGGGGCGGCCAGTTCCTCGGCCGCCAGGTGCCGTAAGGGGGCGGCGGCCGGGCCCATCGCGGTCAGGCACCGGGCGATGGGGCGGCGGGTGTGCGGGTCCTGCGCCCAGGCCTCCCGGAACACCGGCAGAACCGGCTCCGGATCGGCGTCGATGCGCCACAGCGCGCACGCGGCCGACACCCGCTCCCGCGCTAGATGCGACCGGGCCGTGCGGCGCAGCGCGGGCAGGGCGGCGCGCCCGGCCGGACCCAGACGGCCGAGCTGAACGGCGGCCACGCGCCGCCCGGCCGGATCACCCTGGGTCAACTCCCGCACCAGTACCGGGACTACGACGGAGGCGTCCTGCTGCGCCGACCAGAGCGCACCGGTCGCGGCGGCGGCATGCCGGGTGCCCAGAAGCGCGCGGAGAGCCGGGACCGCCCGCGCGGTGGCGCCCAGCACCTCCAGCGTTTCGATGACCTGGCCCGTGACCGCGTCCTCCCGAGCCCCCGGTCCGCCGCGAGCGCCCGACAGCAGCCGCAGCACCTGCGGAACGGCCTCCTCGTCCCCGAGGGCGCCGACCGCCGCGAGCAGCGGGGCGGCGAGCCGGGCGGTGGTGGGGGAGGCCGGCGGAATCCGGCCGAGCCGGTGCCGCACCGCGGGAGCGAGCGGGGCCGCGGCGGCGCCCAGGTGGGCAAGTGCGAACCCGAGGTCCACCGGTGCGGCTGGGCCGGCCAGCAGATGGGCCAGGGCCGGGACCGCGCGCGGATCGCCGCTCCTGGCCAGCGCCTTGAGCGGGCCGCCCAGCGTGCAGGAGCCGCGCTCCACGCGGTACGTCCACAGGTCGGGCCGGGCGTACACGAGGGCGTGCAGGTCGTCCGCGGCGGGTGCGGCCAGCTCGAACAGCTCCGCCAGCACGGCGACCGCCGCGTCCCGCAACCAGTCCTGTTCCGCGTCCAGTTGGGCGCCGAGCAGCCGGACCGTGCCGCTGTGGTCGGCGCGCCAGCCGCGCAGCAGCGCCGCCGCCATCCAGACGCCATGGCAGCGGTCCACCGGGTTCGGGCCGGTCAACTGTCCGCCGAGGAGCGCGATCCGGTCGGCCACGCGGTCGCCCAGCGCGGTGTGCAGGGTGCGCAGCAGCCGGGAGCCCTCCCCGTCGGACGGGCGCAGCCGCCGTATGCGCCCGACGAGGGAGTCAGCGGCGCAGGGCTCGGTGCTCCGGGCGCGGTGCGCGGAGCGCTGCCGCAGCAGCCGGACCGCCGTCGGCACCAGGTCGGCGGGCAGCCGGGCGGGCGCGACCAGCGCCAGCTGACCGAGTGCGGCGAGCCGCAGCCCCGGCGCGTACGGCGGCGCGCTCTGCTCGGCCAGGAGGTCCACCGCGGCGTCGGCGTGCGCGGGGTACCGGCGGACGAACAGCGCGAGCGCCTCCGGGAGGGCGAACAGGACCCGGTCGTCCCGCTCGGCCCGCAGCCGCTGCCGTAACAGCTCCAGGACCCGGGCCGGAGCCGGCAGGAAGTGCACGAGGGCCGAGGTGGTCGCCCGGCGCACCGCGGGGTCCGGGTCCCCGGCGAGCCGGACGAACACCTCGGCACCGGCGCACACGGCCTCGCGGGCGCGCGGGTCCCCGTCCGCGTTCTCCGCGCCGATGCCGACCAGCAGTTCCACGATGCCGCCCCGGTCCGGCACCTCCTCGCGCGCCGCGAGCGAGAGCAGGAACGGGACGCAGGCCAGCGTCGAGTCGTACACACACCCCTGCTGCTGGAGCGCGCCGTACATCCCGTCGAGCGCGGTCGCCCGCTCGGCGGTGTCCGCGGAAGCCAGCGCCCGTAACCAGCCGGGCATGTCCTCCGCGCTGCCGTGCGCGTGTCGCAGCGAGGCCCAGTCGACCTCGTCGATCCCCGTGAACACGTTGTCCTCCCGAGACGAGTGCCACCTGATCGCGAGTGTGCACCACGGCACTGACAACGGTCCGGAGTTGCGCGCTGACTGTGTGCGATCCGTCGGCTGTCACCGGCCAGGCCGCGAACCGCCCGAGCCCGCCCGCCGAGCAGGGCACCGGCGCCTGGTGGGAGGGGTCAGTTCAGGCCGGGCAGGGCCCGCTCCAGGATCGTGTCGAGGTCGGTCCCGGAGGGCAGCGTGCCGAACGCGTGCCCCCAGTCGCCGCCCAGCCGACTCGCGCAGAAGGCGTCCGCCACCGGGTGCGGGGCGTGCCGTACCAGCAGGGAGGCCTGGAGGGCGAGCGCCATCCGCTCGACCAGACGGCGGGCGCCCACCTGGTCCGTTTCGGCCAACTGGTCCTTCAGGGCGGCCACCGCCGTGTCCAGGCGGGCATCCGCCCCGCGCGCCAGGGCGAGTTCGGCGAACAGGGCCTCGGTGGTGTCCGGTTCGCGGCCCAGGGCGCGCAGCACGTCGAGCGCGTTGACGTTGCCCGAGCCCTCCCAGATCGACAGCAGCGGAGCCTCCCGGTAGTGCCGCGGCATGCCGGAGTCCTCCACATAGCCGTTGCCGCCCAGGCACTCCAGGGCCTCGGCGGTGAACGCCGGGCCCCGCTTGGTGACCCAGTACTTGCCGACGGCGGTGGCGATCCGTCGGAAGTCCCGCTCCCCGGCGTCCCCGCGCACCGCGCGGTCGGCCGCGCCGGCCAGCCGCAGCGTGAGCGTCGTCGCCGCCTCCGACTCCAGCGCCAGGTCGGCCAGGACGTTGCGCATCAGCGGCTGCTCGATCAGCCGGGCGCCGAACGCGCTGCGGTGCCGGGCGTGGTGCCCCGCCTCGACCAGCGTCTTGCGCATCAGGGTCGCCGAGGACATCACGCAGTCCAGCCGGGTGCAGTTGACCATCTCGATGATGGTCTTCACCCCGCGCCCCTCCGGCCCGACCAGCCAGGCCACCGTCCGGTCGAACTCCGGCTCCGAGGACGCGTTGGAGCGGTTGCCCAGCTTGTCCTTCAGGCGCTGGATGCGGAAGGTGTTGCGGCTGCCGTCCGGCAGCACGCGCGGCACCAGGAAGCACGACAGCCCGCCCGGGGCCTGCGCCAGCACCAGGAACACGTCGCACATCGGCGCCGAGGTGAACCACTTGTGCCCGCGCAGCGTGTACACGCCGGGCTCCCCGGTGGGCGTGGCCACCGTGGTGTTCGTCCGGACGTCCGACCCGCCCTGCTTCTCGGTCATGCCCATGCCCGCGAGCAGCCCCGGCTTCTCGGCCGGCACGCGCAGCTCCGGGTCGTACTCCCGGCTGGTGAGCAGCGGTTCGTACACCTTGGCCAGATCCGGCTGTGCGCGCAGCGCGGGCACGGCGGCGTACGTCATCGACGTCGGGCAGCCGTGGCCGGCCTCCGTGTGCCCCCACACCAGCCCGCCCGCGGTTCGGACCACATGGGCGCCGGGTCGCTCGTCCGCCCAGGGTGCGCCGGCCAGGCCCTCGGCGACCGCCGTGCGCATCAGGTGGTGCCAGCTGGGATGGAACTCCACCTCGTCCACCCGGTGGCCGTAGCGGTCGTGGGTGCGCAGGACCGGCTCGTGCCGGTTCGCCAGCTCGCCCCACTCCTGGGCCTCGGCGCTGCCGGCCCGCGCCCCCAGGCGCCGGATGTCGTCCTCGGCCCACCCGGCACCCTCCCGGCGCAGTCCCTCCAGCAGGGCGGCGTCGTCGGAGGCGTCGTACGGGGCCAACGGCGGGGCCTGGTTGGTGACCTCGTGCGTGGCGTACTGCGGCTGGGACTGCGGCTGCGCGGGCGACTGCCCGGGAATCGAGACCATAGGAGCATGTTGCACTCTTTCTGCGGTCGTAGCAATACTGCAACAAGGAGGTGGACGTACAGTACGTGCCCATGCGCATGAACGTCTCGCCCGAGCCGGCGGAGTCGGGGCTGCGGCCGCTGTCCGCGCGGTCGGTCGTGCTGAGCCTGCTCCTCGGCGCGCACCCGGCCGAGCTGCCGGTGCGGGACCTGGTCCGGCTGGTGGAGCCCTTCGGCGTCGGCGGCTCCACACTGCGGGCCGCGCTGAGCCGGATGGTGACCGCGGGGGACCTGCGCCGCACCGACGCCGTCTACCGGCTCAGCGACCGGCTGCTGGCGCGCCAGCGGCGCCAGGACGAGGCGCTGATGCCCGGCACGCGCGCGTGGGACGGCGACTGGGAGATGGTGGTCATCACGGCGACCGGCCGCGGCCCCGCCGAACGCGCCGATCTGCGCGCCCGGTTGGCCGCGCTGCGCCTGGCGGAACTCCGCGAGGGCGTATGGCTGCGCCCGGCCAACCTCGACCGCGCCCTGCCGGACATGCTGGGCTCCGTCGCCCAGACCTACACCGCGCGACCCGACGAGCCCGCGCACGACCTGGTCGCCCGGCTCTGGCCGCTGGACGCCTGGGCGGCCACCGCGCGGACACTGCTCGACCACGCGGCGGCCGCCCGGACCCCGGCGGACCGTCTCACCGCCTACGCCGCGGCCGTGCGCCACCTGCTCACCGACCCCGTACTGCCGCCCGGACTCCTTCCCGCCGACTGGCCCGGGGAGGCCCTGCGCGCGGCCTACGCCGGGTATCAGCGGGAGTTGGCCGCCTCGGTCGGGCGAAGGGAGCGAGCCGCATGACCGCCTCGGCCCTCGAACGGTTCCTGCGCGACCGGTTCCAGGCCATCGGGCTTACCGCGCCGTCCGCTCCCGCAGCGGGGTCGCCTGGCTGATCCTCTTTCCAGGACGCCGCTGAGGCGTCCGGGGCGGGGCGCTCGCGGGGTGCGGTGGCGCGGGAGCGGCGCGGGGCGTTCCCTGGGAAGTGGGCACCCCCGGAGAGGGGGCACGGGATGACCAGCGCGGAAGCGGGCACTCGGTGGGCACGCAAGGGGATCTCACCGGAGGAGAGTCATGGCTGAGCAGAAGTCGTCGTCGGCCCTCACGGCGCCGCTGCGCGGCGCGGCCTCGGCACTGCGCAGGGTGCCCGGCGCCGGGATGGTGGGCAGGGCGGCGGAGGAAACCCTGGACAAGGTCGGTGCGGTCTCGCCCCGCGGGCGCCGCATCGCGGTGTACGCGGGGGCCGGCGTGCTCGGCGCCGCGGGCGTGGTTGAGTGGCCCGTGGCCCTCACCGGCGCGGCCGTGGCCTGGCTGACCCAGCCCCGGCCCAGGCATCCGGTGGGCGGCGGGAACGAGGCCGGGCAGAGCCCCGAGCCCGCCCACGACCTCGGCAGCGCGGCCCTCAGGTCCGGCCACGGCGGCGGGTCCGCCACGGACGCCGGGGCTTCCGCCGGACCCTGGGACGCCGGCGCCGCCGAGGCCGGGGTCGAGGCCGCCGGGGCCGCCGAGGCTTCCGGCGAGAGCCCGGCAGCCGGCGGTACGGGGACGCCCGGAAGCACCAGGACATCCGGCAGCGCCCTGAGTACCCGCAGCGCCGAGGACGCGGCGGGCAAGCCGTCCACCGGGCCGCTCGGTCCCACCGCGCGGCCCGACCGCACCACGCTCTGAGGAGGGCCATGGCGCTCCGACTCCTGGCGGTGCCCTCGGCGGCCGTACGGCTGCTGCCCTCGGCACCGCGACTGCTGGCGCCGGCGGTCGGGGCGGCCGCCGGTGCCGCCGCGGGAACGGCCCGCGCCGGTGTGCGCGGCGCGGACGCCGCTGTACGGGTGGCGCGGGTCGCGCGCAACGCGCTGCCCGGCACCGGCGGCCACTGGCGGGCCGGCGCCCGTGCCCACCTCGCCCTGCGGCCGGTGGAGCACGTGCGGCGCACGGGCGGCACGGCGCAACTGGCGTGCCGGGTGGCCGAGACGCTGGCCGAACGGCCCGACGTGCTGGTCGCCTACTGGGACGAGGGACTGGCGCGGCTGGTGGTGATCGCGACCGAGGAAGAGGCCACCGACCGGATCGTGGACCACGCCGCCGAACTGGCCGAGGGGCACGGACTGCTCCTGGCCGCCGCGGACGTGGACGAGACCACGCATCCGGCCGACCCGACCGGGGTGCGCGCGGCCGTGGCCGCGCTCACCGCCGACATGGTGGGCATCGGCGTCGCGGTCACGGCGTACATGCTCCGGCTGCCGCCCTCGCCGCGCCTGGCGACCGCGGTGGTGACGCTGCTGCGGGAGAACCCCCGCTTTCGAGCCTGGCTGCGCGCCCGGCTCGGGAACACCCGCATGGATCTCCTGCTGGCCTGCGCGAACGCCACCGTCCACGGAGCCGGACAGACCCCCACCTCCCTCGTCCTCGACGGCGCCCTGCGGGCCTGCCAGGTGGCCGAGACGGTGGCGCGTGCCGCCGCCTTCGACGTGGTGCACGACCAGCTGTGCGCGCCCGGGCGGGTCAGTCTCCCGGCGGACGGCGCTCCCCGCCCGCCGCTGCTGGAGTCTCCGGCCCAGGAGTACGCCGAGCACGCCTCCGCGGGCAGCGTGCTGGGCGCCGCGGCCACCCTGCTGGTCAAGCACGACGGCGCCGAGGCGGCGGAGGCGGTTCTCGCCGGCTCGCCGAAGGCCGCCCGCTACGGCCCCGCCGCCTTCCACGCGCTGCTGAGCGCCGCACTCGCCCGCACGGGTGTCCTGGTCCGCGACCCGGACCGGCTGCGCCGGCTGGAGATGGCCGGCACGGTCGTCCTGCACTCCAGCGCACTGTGCACCGACGAGGGCGAGGCCGACCCGTGGGCCGAACCGGTCCTGGACGCGGCCCGCCGGGCCCGTCTGCGCGTGGTGCTCGTGGACGACCCCGCCCTGGAGGACTTCACCGGACTCGCCGACCAGGTCGTCGACGCGCGCCGGCCGCTGGACGACGTCGTGTACCAGGCGCGCGGCGACGCCGGCGCGGTGCTCGTCGTCGCCCGGGTGCGCACGGCCGACGACCACGACGTGCTGGCCGGGCTGCGCTGCGCCGACATCGCCCTCGCCCTCACCGACCGCGACGGCGCCGTGGTCTGGGGCGCGGACCTCCTCGCGCTGCACGGGCTGTCCGACGTGTGGCGGGTGCTGACCGCGATCCCGGCCGCCCGCACGGTCGGCGGGCATGCCCAGATCCTGGCCCGTTCCGGTGCCGCGCTCTCCGGGCTGCTCGTGGCCATCGGCGAGTCGGGCGGCGGCCGCGGACGTCTCGCCGCGCTGCCGGGGCTGCGGCACGCCCCCGTCGACGCCGCCGCCGTGTCCGCACTGCTCTCCGGGGGCCGGGCCGCGCTTGGTGTGGCGGCGGCCCGGCCCCCGCATCCGCACGCGCGCGTGCACTGGCACGAGCTGGACCCCGAGGAGGCCAGGGAGCGGCTGGAGCACGAACCGGCCGCCGAGGGCGGCGCGTTCGAGCCGCTGACCGCCCGCGCGCGCAAGGCCGCCGCCGGTCTCCTCGAGCACCCGGTGGTCGCGCCCGTGCGCTGGTCCTACCGGCTCGGCCGGGCCGTACGCCGCGAACTCCACGACCCGCTCACCCCGGTCCTCGCGGTCGGCTCGGCGGCGTCGGCGCTCCTCGGCTCGGTCGTGGACGCCCTGCTCGTCGTCGGCGCCCTTGACCTGAACGCCCTGGTCGGCGGCATCCAGCGGCTGCGCGCCGAACGGGCGCTGTCCGGACTGCTCGCGGAGCAGCGGCAGAAGGCGCGCCTCGTCCCGCCGGACACCGAGGCGCCGGCCGGCGGCACGCGCACCGTGGAGGCGGGCAAGCTGCGTCCGGGCGATGTGATCCAGCTCAAGGGGGACGACGTGGTGCCCGCCGACGCCCGCCTGCTGTGGCAGGACGGTCTGGAGGTCGACGAGTCGGCCCTGACCGGCGAGTCCCTGCCGGTGGAGAAACAGACGGACCGCACCCCGCACGCCCCGGTCGCCGACCGGCGCTGCATGGTCTTCGAGGGTACGACCGTGGTGGCGGGCCAGGCCCGGGCCGTGGTGGTCGACATCGGTGACCAGACGGAGGCCGCCCGCGCCGTCCACCTGGCCGCGCGTACGCCCCCGGCCGGCGGCGTACAGGCCCGGCTGCAGGAACTCACCCGCAAGGCGCTGCCGTTGACCCTGGCGGGCGGCGCCGCGGTCACGGGCCTGGCCCTGGTGCGCGGCACCGCCATCCGGGAGGCGGTCAGCGGTGGGGTGGCGGTGGCCGTGGCGGCCGTACCGGAGGGCCTGCCGCTGGTGGCCACGGTCGCGCAGCTCGCGGCCGCCCGGCGGCTGAGCCGCGGCGGTGTACTGGTCCGCACCCCGCGCACCCTGGAGGCGCTGGGGCGTATGGACACGTTCTGCTTCGACAAGACCGGCACGCTCACCGAGAACCGGCTGCGCCTGGTGCGCACCTCCGACGCCGAGGGCACGGTGCGCCCGGTGGACGACGCCGGGTCGGCGGACACCGTCCGGGCCGCCGTCCGCGCCTGTCCGCGCGTCGACGGCGGTTCCGAGCGGCCGGTGCACGCCACCGACGAGGCCGTGCTGGCGGCCGCCGGTCCGGACCCGGAGTGGACACAGCTCGAGGACCTGCCCTTCGAGGCGGCACGCGGATACGCGGCCGCCGTCGGCTGCAGCGGGGACGGCCCGCTCATGCTGGTGGTCAAGGGCGCCCCTGAGACCGTGCTGCCCGCCTGCTCCGGGCTGCCGGAGCACGCCTCCGAGGCGGCCCAGGCGCTGGCGCGGGACGGCCTGAGGGTGCTGGCGGTGGCCGAACGGCGGCTCGGCGCGGACGAGCAGGAGGACGACGTTCTCGAACAGCCGCTGGGCGAGCTGGAGTTCATCGGGCTCCTGGCCCTGTCCGACGTACCGCGCGAGACGTCCACCGCGCTCGTGGCGGAGCTGCTCAGGGCAGGCGTACGACCGGTCATGCTCACCGGGGACCATCCGCAGACCGCGCGGGCCATCGCGGCCGAGCTGGGCTGGCCCGAGGACACCGTGGTGGTCACCGGCGACGAACTGGCGGCGGCGGACCGGGCGGCCAGGGCCCGGATGCTGCGGGACGCGGGCGTGGTGGCCCGGGTGGCGCCCGAGCAGAAGCTCCAGGTCGTGGAGGCGCTGCGGGACGCGGGCCGGGTCGTCGGCATGGTCGGCGACGGCGCCAACGACGCCGCGGCCATCCGCGCCGCCGACATCGGCGTCGGGATCAGCGCGCGCGGTTCGGCCGCCGCGCGCAACGCCGCCGACATCGTCCTCACCGATGACGATCTGACGGTCCTGATCGACGCCGTCGGCGAGGGCCGGGCGCTGTGGCACAGCGTGGCCGACGCCATCGCCATCCTGATCGGCGGCAACGCGGGGGAGGTCTCGTTCGGCATCCTCGGCACGCTGCTGTCCGGCCGGGCGCCGCTGTCCACCCGGCAGATGCTCATGGTGAACCTCTTCACCGACCTGTTCCCGTCGATGGCGGTGGCGGTGACCGAGAAGGAGGACGCGCCGGCACCGTTCCGCGGCGGATCGCCGGAGGACGCCGAGCCCGGCACCGTACGCGCCCGCAGCGGATCGCCGGAGGACGCCTCCGCCGTCCTGGGCGGGCCGCTGCTGCAGCAGATCCGGCACCGGGCGCTCACCACCTGCCTGGGCGCGGTGACGGCCTGGCTGATCGGCCGCTTCACGCCCGGCACCGCGCGCCGCTCCAGCACGATGGCGCTGTGCGGGGTGGTCGGCACCCAGCTCGCGCAGACGTGGCTGGACCGGCGCGAGAGCCGCCTGGTGCAGATCACCTGCCTGGGCTCCGCCGTGGCGCTGGTCGCGGCGGTACAGATCCCGGTCGTCAGCCACGCCGTCGGGTGCACCCCGCTCGGCCCGGTCGCCTGGACCGGCGTCCTGGCGGCGATCACCCTGGCCCTCGCGGGCCAGCGGGTCCTACCCCGCCTGGAGGAAACGATCGGCCGCCTGCTGCCGGACTGAACGCCGGGTGGCGGAGCTGGGGGCGGGCGTGGTTGTGCTCGGATCGGCTGGTGTCTGGTGTGGGGTGGCCGTGGTCGATCACCGGTGGTGATGGCGCCGTGGTCGGATGAGCCGGTGGTGGGGGCGGTCGTGGTCAGCCCACCGCTGGCGGTCGCCGTGCTGGATCGGCTGGTGGCGTGCGGCGGCGTTCGAGTCGGCCGTGGTGGCGGGTGACTGTGGGTGGATCGAGCGGTGGTCGTTAGGTCAGCAGGGTGGTGGCGGTCGCCGTGCTGGATTGACCCGTGGCGGTGCGCGCTGGCGCTGAGACCGGCGGTGGTGGCGGGTGGCCGTGGTCGGACGGGCTGGTGTTGGGCAGTGGTCGTTACACCGGCTGGTGGTGGTCGCCGTGCTGGATCGGTCGGCGGCGGCGCTCGGGCCGGCCGAAGTGGCGGGTGACCGTGGGTGGACCGGGCCGTGGTGGGCAGTCGTCGCTACGTCGGCCAGTGGTGCCGATTGCCGTGCTGGATCGGCCGGTGGTGGCGGCTGGCCGAGGTTGGGCCGACCCGTGGTGGCGGGGGCGCCCGTGCTCGGACCGGCCGGTGGTCGCGGAAGTCGCGCTCGGACCGGCCGGTGTCTGCGGTGGACGTGGTCAGACAGACCGGTGGTATTGGTCCGGTACCCGGATCTCGCCGCCGAGCTCGCGGGCGGCGTGCCGGGCCCAGGACGGGTTGCGCAGCAGCTCGCGGCCCAGCAGGACCGCGTCGGCCTCGTCGTTCGTCACGATCTTCTCGGCCTGCCCGGCCTCGGTGATCAGACCCACGGCGGCGACGCGGAGCGGCGTCTCGGCCTTCACCCGGGCGGCGAACGGGACCTGGTAGCCGGGCCCGGTCGGAATGGTCACGCCGGAGGCGTTGCCGCCGGTGGAGACGTCGAGCAGGTCGACGCCGTGGGCGTGCAGGTCGCGGGCGAAGCGGACCGTGTCCTCCGTGGTCCAGCCGCCGTCCTGGAGCCAGTCGGTGGCCGAGACACGGAAGAACACCGGCTTGTCCTCGGGCCACACCTCCCGTACGGCGTCCACGACCTCGAGGGTGAACCGGGTGCGGTTCTCGTACGAGCCGCCGTACGCGTCGGTGCGGTGGTTGGAGTGCGGGGAGAGGAACTCGTTGATCAGGTAGCCGTGGGCGCCGTGGATCTCGGCGATCTCGAAGCCGGCGGCGAGCGCCCGGCGGGCCGCGGCGGCGAACTGGCCGACGATCTCCTGGATCCGGTCCACCGTCAACGCGGTGGGCACGGGGTGGTGCTCGTCGAAGGGCACCGCGCTCGGCGCGACCGGCTGCCAGCCGCGCGCCGCCGGTCCGAGCGGAGCGCCGCCCTTCCACGGCTGGTCGGTGGACGCCTTGCGGCCACCGTGCGCGAGCTGGACCCCCGGCACCGTGCCGTGGGCGGTGAGGAAGCGGGTGATCCGGCGGAAGGCCTCCACCTGTGTGTCGTTCCACAGGCCGAGGTCGTAGGGGGAGATCCGGCCCTCCGGTGAGACCGCGGTGGCCTCCACGATGATCAGGCCGGTGCCACCCGTGGCGCGCGCAGCGTAGTGCGCGAAGTGCCAGTCGTGCGGGGCGCCGGCGACCGGGCCCTCGGGCTCGGCCGAGTACTGGCACATCGGGGGCATCCACACCCGGTTCGGGATGGTCACTTCGCGCAGGGTGATGGGCTCGAAGAGCGCGCTCACGGCAGACTCCGTTCGTCACCGGACCGCTGGTTGATCGGCTCGTACGGTACCCCTCGTACTACGACAGATGTCAAACTACGACGTCTCTCGTACAATGCTCGGAGCCGAGGAGTTCCGCGACGAAGGGCAGCCGCCGTGACCGACACCGCCACCGCCGGCCGCGCGCTGCCGCACCCGGAGCGGCAGCAGATCCGCCTGGAGGCCGTGCTGCACGCGCTCTCCGACCCGATGCGGCTGCAGATCGTGCGCGAACTCGCCGCCCGGGAAGCGGAGCTGACCTGCTCGCAGTTCGAACTGCCGGTGACCAAGTCCACCACCACGCACCACTTCCGGGTGCTGCGCGAGAGCGGGGTCATCCGGCAGATCTACCGCGGCACGGCGAAGATGAACGCGCTGCGCCGGGACGACCTGGACGTTCTCTTCCCGGGGCTACTGGACAGTCTCCTCGCCGCCGCCGACCGGCAGTCCGCCCGCCTCGGCGGCGCCTGAACCCGCCTTCACCGGAAGGTGGTTGAAGAGCAGGTTGAGCACGATCGCGGACAGACAGCCCGCGCTGATCCCGCTGTTCATCACCGTCTGGAACCAGTCCGGGAACTTCTCGTAGACCGTCGGCACACCCACCGGCAGCATGCCGATCGCCACCGACACGGCCACCACGGTCAGATTGTGGTTGCCCCCGAAGTCGACCCGGGCCAGCGTCCGCAGCCCGCTCGCCGCGACCGTGCCGAACATGACCAGTCCGGCGCCCCCCAGCACCGGCGCCGGGATCGCCGCGACCACCGCGCCCAGCTTGGGCAGCAGACCGAGCAGCACCAGGATCCCGCCGGCCGTCGCCACCACCCAGCGGCTGCGCACCCGGGTCATCCCGACCAGGCCCACGTTCTGCGCGTACGCCGTGTACGGGAAGGTGTTGAACACTCCGCCCAGCACCGTCGACAGACCGTCCGCGCGCAGCCCGTCGGCGAGCGGGCGCGGCTCGACCCTCCGCCCGGTCAGCTCGCCCACGGCGATCAGGTCGCCGGTCGTCTCGGTCATGGTCACCAGGGCGACCACCAGCATGGACACGATCGCGGAGGCCCTGAACTGCGGCGCCCCGAAGTGGAACGGCGTGCTGATGCCCACCCAGTCGGCGCCGGAGACCCCGCTGAAGTCGGTGAACCCGAACGGCACCGCGACCGCCAGGCCCACCGCGATCCCGATCAGGACGGCGATCCGGCCGAGGGCGGGTGGCGCGAACCGCTGTACGGCCAGCACCACCGCCAGCACGAAGGCCGCCAGCGCCAGGTTCTTCGGCTCCCCGAAGTCCTTCGCGCCGGCCCCGCCCGCCGCCCAGTTGCCCGCGACCGGCAGCAGCGAGACGCCGATGATCAGGATCACCGTGCCGGTCACCAGCGGCGGGAAGAAGCGCAACAGCCGGCCGAAGACCGGCGCGAGCAGCATGATCGCCAGACCCGCGACGATCACCGAGCCGTAGATCGCGGGCAGCCCGCCGCCCGTCGTCCCGATGAGCACCATCGGCGACACCGCCGCGAACGTACAGCCCTGCATGATCGGCAGCCGGACGCCGAACCGCCAGAAGCCGACGCACTGGATCAGCGTGGCGATCCCGCACACCAGCAGGTCGGCGGTGATCAGATACGCCAGGTCGGCGGGCGACAGCTTCATGGCGCCGCCCACGATCAGCGGCACGGCGACGGCGCCCGCGTACATCGCGAGCACGTGCTGCAGCCCGAAGGCCGCCAACTGCCGTGCCGGTGGTATCTCGTCGACGGGGTGGGCGGCTGCGGTGGTGGCCATGGGGACTCCAGCGGTGAGCGGGCGGGGAGCGACATCCGAACAGGACGAGACCGTAAGCTTCTTGAACAGTTTGTTGATTTCCGGCCTGTTGCCGCTGTGTGTCATGCCCGCCCGGCCCGTGCGGAATCCCTGGCTCCACCGGGATCCCGGCCACCGGAGCCTTAAGTCGACCGGGCCGCCGTGAGCAGCGCGTCCCACTCGGCCAGCTTGACCACGCCCCGCCCGAGCCGCGCGCCCAGCTCGGCCTCGGCCCGCTCGATCGCCAGCCACCCCGCCCACGGCACGGGCTCGATCCCGGCCGCCCGCAGCGCGGGCACCGGATCCTCGGGCACCTGCCGGAGCGACAGCGCCGCAGCGTCCGCGAGCAAGGAGGTCACCGTCTCCTTGGCACAGGGCCGGTTGGTGCCGATGACACCCGTCGGACCGCGCTTGATCCACCCGGCGACGTACTCGCCGGGGGAGGCGGCACCCTCGCGTACGACACGCCCTGCCGCGTTCGGCACCGTGCCGCTCGGCGCGTCGAACGGCAGCCCCTCCGGCGGCACCCCGCGGTAGCCCACCGAGCGCAGCACCAACTGGGCGGGCACGTCCACGAACCGGCCGGTGCCCGTCACCCCGCCCCGCCCGTCCGGTGCCGTCCGCTCGAAGCGCACCGCGCCCACCCGGCCGGCGTCCGCGAGGAATTCCACGGGGCGCAGGAAGAACCGCAGGCGGATGCGCCGGGCGGCATCGGCGGAGGAGAGGGCGGCCCAGCCGCGCAGCACCTCTAGATTCCGGCGCTGCACGGCGGGCAGGGCGGCGGGGTCCGCCGGATCCAGCGCCAGGTCGGCCGGATCGACGCCGACAGCGGTGCCGGGCAGCGCGCCCAGCTCGCGCAGCTCCTTGGTGGTGAAGCGGGCCTGCGAGGGGCCGCGCCGGCCCACCATGTGCACCTCGGTGATCCCGCTCGCCGTCAGTGTGTCCAGTGCCGCCTGCGGCATGTCCGTCGGGCGCAGCTCCGCGGCACCCCGGACCAGCATCCGGGTGACGTCCACCGCCACATTGCCCACGCCGATGACGACGGCCGACCGCACTCCGCGCAGAAAGCCCGCGTCGGCCGCGTCCGGATGCGCGCTGTACCAGGCCACGAAGTCGGTCGCCGACCAGCTGCCCGGCAGTTCCTCGCCCGGAATCCCGAGCCGGCGGTCAGCGGCGGCGCCGACGCAGTACACCACGGCGTGGTACAGCTCCCGCAGCCGCTCGACGGGCAGTCCGCCGGGACCGCCCACCCGGACCCCGCCGAGGAACCGCACCCGCTCGTGCTCCAGCACCGTCCTCAGGCTGCCCTGCAGGGACTTGATCTTCTCGTGGTCCGGGGCGACGCCGTACCGGACCAGGCCGTACGGGCACGGCAGACGGTCCAAGACGTCCACGGACACCTCGGGATCCTGCTGAACCAGGGTCTGGGCGGTGTAACACCCGCTCGGCCCCGAACCGACGACGGCGACACGCAGCACAGCGATGCTCCTCGGCCGAAGGAGGTGGTGTGCGGACGGCTCCAGCATGGCACCCGCCGGCCCATGACGGCAGGGGCCGGCGGGGTGACTGCGAAGCGTGTCCTTCGTATCGAATGTAACCATGCAGCTACGTTGCGTGCGTGCTGGAAGCATCCTTTCTTGATCTCTCCGAGCGGGACGCGAAGGACGGCGTGGTGTCCGTGCGGCCCGCGTGGAAGGTGCGGGAGAACGGCGAGGCCACGTCCTGGTTCCATGTGCGACTGGTCTTCCCGGACGGTGCCCAGGTCGACGCCCTGGCCGTCGTGCGCGAGGGCCGCGTGTCCATCGAGGACGTCAGGGCCCAGCCGGCCCTGTCGCTCGCCGACCTGACGGTGCTCGCCGACTGGATCGAGGGGCCGCTGTTCGAGTCGTGCGGGGTGGAGCGGTCGCACGAGGGCGACGACGAGGCACTGGGTGAGCGGTACGAGCCGGAAGCCGACGACGAGGTCGATGCCGAGGTCCATGTCCATGTCGATGTCGATGTCGAGGCCGGCGAGGAGGAGCACGGCGAGGAGGAGCGCGGCGAGAACGAGGACGCGCTCTGTGCGGCTCCGCGGCGCGCCCGGCCGGTCTGGCCGCGCGGCATCGAGGGCCGTCGGCTGGTGGCCCAGGAGTACCGTGCCGCACAGGAGGAGGGGTGTGACCCGGTGCTCGCCGTGATGAGCGCGACCGGACACAGCCGCCGCCGCTCCCTCAGGCTGATCGCCCAGGCACGGGACGCGGGATTCCTGACGCCCCGCCACGCGCGACGCGACTGAGGGGGCTGCCGCCGCGGCGGCTCACGCGGCCCTCAGGGGCTGCTCGGCCGCTCCTCCGTCGCGAAGAACCGGGACAGGTCCTGCTCCCGCGCCTCCCTGCCCTGCTCGCTCTCCGGCGGCACGCCGGCCTCCCAGTCGAGCCCGTACCGCCGGAACAGTTCGGCCCGCAGCGCGGGAACCGGCATCGGCACCCCCGGCACCAGCGCCGCGTACACCGCGCCCATCAGCAGGGCCCGCAGCATCGGATAGTCGGCGCCGACATCCTGGGAGCCGTACCGGGCGACGGTGTCACCGAGCAGTTCCGACAGCCGGCGCTGCTCCGGGCACTGCACGAAGCCCTCCGCCTGCAGCAGCCCCGCCATGTGCTGCCGCATCAGCACCGGCCGGTCGCGGGCCAGGCCAAGGATCGCGTCGATGGCCCGGGCGAGGCGCTCCCGGCCGTCCTCGGTGTGCGGCTCCCGCTCCAGCGCCTCCTCCAGCGTGCGGTGCATCAGCCGGTGCACGGCGGACTGCACCAACTGGCGCTTGCCGGGGAAGTAGTACGACACCAGTCCGCGCGCCGAACCGGCACGGTCCGCGATGTCGCCGAGCGTGGTGGCCTCGAAGCCCCGCTCGTCGACCAGCTCCACGGCGGCCTGCAACAGCCGCTCCCGGGAACGCCGCCGCAACTCTTCATTGACCGAGGCGCTGCGCGGGGACATCCTGTAACTCCTGCGTTGACTGGCTGCCAGCCAACTATACTCACCGCAGTGGGCACCGCCATGCGCGTGCCCTGTCCAGGGCTGCCGTCCGTCTGGGGCGACGCGGGGGATCGTCTCAGGCGGACGGCATGGCAGCGAGTACTTTTCCGCGTCGCGCTCGGCCGTGCCCGACCCGTGTGCCGATCGGTGTCGCAGGGCGGCCGCCGGCTCCCTAGAGTGGGCAGCGGTGCCGAGGCGAGGAGGCGGGTCGTCATGGATCAGGACCAGCGGATCCTGAGCAGGATCTCGGAGATGGTCGAGGACGAGCGCAGACTCCGCGCGGAGCTGGCCTCGGGCCGGATCGACAGCTCTGCCGAGCAACAGCGGCTGGGCCAGTTGGAGCGCGAACTCGACCAGTGCTGGGACCTGTTGCGGCAGCGCCGCGCCAAGGCCGAGTTCGGCGAGAACCAGGACGAGGCGCACGTGCGCCCCGCCGGCCAGGTCGAGGACTACCAGGGCTGACCGCCCGCGCGGCCGGCGGGTCGTGCACGGGGAGCAGCGCCGCGGGCCTCAGCTCACCAGGTTCAGCACGGGCAGCAGCGCGTCGGGCCGGTCCGTCACCGGCAGATGGTCGACGAAGTGCACCCGGCAGCCGAGCGCGGCCGCGCCACCGTCCGCCTCCTTGCTGTCGCCCACCATCACCACCTGCCGCGGATCGGCGTCCAGCGCCGCGCAGGCGACCGAGAACAGCCGCGGGTCCGGCTTCTGCACGCCGTGCTCGTACGACAGGACGTACGTGTCCACGTACTGGTCGAGCCCGTGCTCGCGGAACACCGGGCGCAGATCCCAGCCGATGTTGCTGACCACGCCCACGCCGATCCCGCGCTCGCGCAGCGTGCGCAGCACCTCGGGGGCGTCCGGGTACGGGGCCCAGGCGGCCGGGGTCTTGTGCCGTTCGTACAGCGCGTCGTGCAGCCCGGGGTCAGGCAGTGGCACCAGCCGGGACAGGCCCGTGTAGGCGGCCCGGTGCAGCTTCGCGCTCTCGTCCCGCACCGCCCAGACACCGGCCAGGTACGCCGGCAGCTCCACCGGATCCGCTCCGCCCGGCAACGCGCCGGCCGTCTCCAAGGCCCGCGCGGTCGCCTTGAGTTCGGGTTCGGGCAGGGTGTGCCCCGCCTCGGCCAGCACCGCACGCAGCCAGGACTCGGTGGACTCGATCCGGAAGAGCGTTCCGGAGAAGTCGAACAACACTGCAGCCATGCACCTGACCCTATCCGGGCCGCTGCGCGAGGGTGTCACTCGTAGGCGGCCACGGCCAGGGCCGCCACCAGCGCGCCGTACAGCCAGCCGCCGAGTACGTCGGAGGGTCAGTGGACGCCGAGCCGCACTCGGGTCAGGCCCACGCCCACGACCGAGACCAGGGCGGCCGCCACGGCAGCAGGCCGCCGGCCCTATCCGGGTCGATGCGGGGCGGTGTCGGTGTGGCGGGGGCGTGGCCACTCGTAGGCGGCCACGGCCAGGGCCGCCACCAGCGCGCCGTACAGCCAGCCGCCGAGTACGTCGGAGGGCCAGTGGACGCCCAGCCACACCCGGGTCAGGCCCACGCCCACCACCGAGACCACGGCGGCCGCCACGGCCGTACGCCGGCGGGCGCGGCCGGCGCCGAAGCGGTGCAGCAGCCACAGCAGCAGGCCGCACACCACGGTGGCCGTCATGGCGTGACCGGAAGGGAAGGCCGCGTACCCGGCGGAGTCGACGGGGTCCGGCCACACCGGGCGGGGCCGGTCGACGGCGCTCTTCAACGACTGCTGCACGACCGCCGCGAGGCCCACGGTGACCGCCAGCCACAGCGCCGTCCACCAGGCGGCGTGCCGCCACACCAGCCACACCACGGCGACCGCGCTCACCAGACGCATCGTCAGCGGATCCCAGACCCAGTCGGTCAGCACCCGGAAGATGTGTGTGAGAGCGTGGTCGTGCACCGCCCAGTGGTGGGTCGCGCGGGAGACGTCGCCGTCCACGGTGAGCAGAGGGTGCCAGCGGACCACGACGAGGGCCGTCAGCAGCGCGCAGCCCATGCCGACGGTGGCGGCGAGGAGGGCCGCGGCACGCAGGCTCGGTGGGCGGGGCCGGGGCGGTGCGATCGCGCTGGGGCGGGGGCTCTGACTCTGGCGGGGGCTGCGGGGCATGCCGTGATCCTTGTGGATCGGGAGGCCGTCGGCCACCATCGGGCCGACCCGCGCGGCGTGCGGTGCCGACAGGGGGTCTCCCAGCCGGACAACGCACCTACGAAGACCCGGCTCACATGGCCAGCAGCATCGCCACCATGCCGATCCCCATCGACAGCCGGCAGGTCCGCGCCAGCTCGGGCCGGTCGCCCCAGCCGACCGGGCCGCCGCCGGCCCCGGCCACCGCGGCTGCGGCCGGCACCAGACGGGCGCCGGCGAGCAGCACGTAACCCGCGAAGTACAGCAGCAGCACGCTGGTCAGCAGGGGCATCCCCGAGGCGCCGTGCCCATGGTGGGCGCCGGGCGGGGCCGCGGCCATGGCCAGCGACATGTAGACCATCGCGCAGGTGCCCACCAGGTGGTGCAGGTGATGCGGGGCGGAGCGCGCGGCCCACAGCGCGCGCAGTGCCGCCGCGCCGAACACGGCCGCGTACACCGGCCACGCCCACCTCGGCGGCGAGAACGCGGCCGCCGGTACGGCCATCACGGCCATGCCGAAGCCCATCAGCGCCTCGCCGCCCGCGGCTCTGCGCTGCTCCTCGACACGGCTGCGCATCCGCAGCAGGCAGTAGGCGCCGGTCGCCGCGCACAGGGCGACCAGCAGCCACGCTGCCGGTACCGGTCCGTGCACGCGCACCTCCCCGTTCGACGGTCGGTCGAGGGATGCGATGCCCACGCCGTGCGGAGCGCACGCGAGCGCAAGGGGGTACACGGGGAGCATTCGGCGGAGCACGGCAGGTGAGCGGGCCCCTGGGGGGCAGGGAAGCCAGGAATTTTACGAGTAAAACACATGCTAATTTAGTGGTATGAGCAGTGCGACCCTCCATCGACTTCCCCTTGCCGGAGTGCTCCGCCTCGGGCGGCCCTCCGACATCTGGTTCAAGCCCGCGCTGAGCGTGGTCGCCGCGGTCGCGCCGGCCAACCTGATCCTGGTGGCGCTCGGCCGCCTCGACCTCGCGATGTACACGATGGCCGGGTCCCTGTGCGCGCTCTACGGCCACAGCCGGCCCTACGCCGCCCGTGCCCGCGTCCTGGCGTGGGTCGTGCTCGGCATGGTCGTCGGCCTCGCGGTCTCGCTGCTGGCCGCATCGCTCACGAGCAACGCCGTCGTCCTCGTCACCGTCGGCGCCGTCATGGCCGCCGTCCAGAAGACCGTGAGCGACGCGACCCGGCTCGGACCGCCCGGGAACGTGGTTCTGACCTTCATCAGCTCCGCCTCGCTGTTCGCGCCGCAGACCCCCGGCCAGGTGCCCGGACATGTCGGGCTGGCCCTGGCCGCCGGCGCCTGGGCCTGGCTGGTCGGCATGGCACCGGGGCTGCTCCGCCCGCACGGCCCCGAGCGCCGCGCCACCGCCCAGGCCCTGAACGCGGCCGCCGCCTACGCCGACACGCGCGGCACCGCCGACGGGCACGCCCGGGAGCGGCTCCTCGTCCGCGCCGAGGTCGCCCTCGCCGCCCCCGCCGACACCGACCCCGCACGGCTGCGCGCCTGGGCCCGCGAGCTGCGCGGCACCGGGCGGATACCGCGCGTCGCGTCCCCCCGCGAGTCCGCCGACGAACTCCTCGGCATCGACACCGAACTCTCCCTCCGCCGACGGCCGTTGCGGCATCGTCTGGCTCCCCTCGCCCCGATCGCCGCGCGCACCGCGATCGGCTGCGCGCTCGCCGGCTATGCCTCCCTCGCGCTCGGGGTGGGCCGCCCCTACTGGGCGCTGGTCACCGCGGCCTCCCTCTACCAGGCCAACGTCACCCTCACCTGGAGGCGGGGCATCCAGCGCGTCGTGGGCAACGTGGTCGGCGTCCTCGTGTTCGCCGTCATCGCCCCGCTCGCCCATCTCCACCCGGTGGCGCTGGTGCTGTGCTGCCTCGCCTTCAACTTCGGCGCCGAGGCGCTGATCGCCCGCAACTACTGGCTCGGCACCGTCTGCGTGACCCCGATGGCCCTGCTCATCACCGAGTTCGCCCGCGCCCAGAACCCGGCCGAGCTGATCAGCGAGCGGGTCGCGGACACCCTGGTCGGCGCGCTGGTCGGCTTCGTCGCGGCCGTCGCCGTCACCAACCGGCGCGCGGGCGACCGCCTCGAACACGCGCTGGCCACGGCGGAACGCGCCCGCGAGAACGCCGCCCGGCTGCTGGCCGAGCCGCACCCGGCACCCCGCGCCCTGGAGTCGGCCCGGCGCAGCCTCGCCGCCGCCCTCGCGGACCTGGGTGCCACGGCCGACGCCGCGTCCGGCGAGTGGTGGCAGCGCGCCCTGCCCGAGGAACGGGTCGTGCTCGCCGAGCAGGCAGGGCACCGTACGCTCGCGGCGACGGTACGACGTCAGGGGTTCGTGCCGCGGCACCGGAACCAGGATCCGGTCCAGGACCCGGGCAGGACGACGGAGGACATACGGCCATGACGGCGAGGAACGGCGGACAGGCGCCGGCGGACGACACGGCCGACACGGGCCGGGCGGGTGGCCACCGGCCTGCCGGCGCGGAACCGGCGGACGGTCGCGGCCCCGCCGACACCGACACCGAGGCCGGCCGAGCCGCCCACCCCGGCGGACCGGCGACCGGGACCGGGGCCGGGAGCACTCCCGGCGCCGACCCTGCCGCTCGCCATGACACCGTCGCGGCCGTCGTGCGGCAGTGGCGGGCCGTTCACCCCGAGCTGGACACCGGGCCCATGGAGGTCATCGGGCGCATCAACCGGTGTGCCGCGCTCCTCCAGCAGGCCGAGGACGCGCCGCTGCGCCGGGCCGGGCTCAGCCGTCCCGAGTTCGACCTGCTGGGCGCACTGCGCCGCACCGGCCACGAGCTGACCCCTGGGGAGCTTGCCCGCGAGACCTTCTCCTCCGGGGCCGCCGTCACCAAGCGGCTCAAGCAGCTCACCGAACGCGGACTGGTCGAGCGACGCGGCGACACCCGCGACCGCCGCGTCGCCCACGTCCGCCTCACCGACACGGGACGCGACGTAGTCGACGGCATCCTCCCGGACCAACTCGCCTATGAAACAGCCGTATTGAGCGTGCTGGCTCCCGAGGGGCAGGGCGAACTGTCCGATCTGCTGGCCGAGTTGCTCGGCCGCCTGGAGGGCCGGATGGGGGCGCTGCGGGCGTAGGGCGGGTCGCCGCCGGCCTCGGCACAGGCGCAGCGCAGGCAAGCGCAGGGTCTCAGCCCTCCTCGCCGGCCTGGTGCACTCCGAACGCCGCGCCCTGCGGATCCCGCACGATTGCGATGCGCGGGCCGTCGGGCACCGACACGGGGGCGAGGACGACGGCCCCGCCCGCCCGCTGCGCGACCTCGGCCGTCGCGTCCACGTCGTCCACCGCGAAGTACGGCAGCCAGTGCGGCGGCACCTCGGGCGGGAACCGGTCGCCCATGTCGGCCATGCCGCCGAAGTCGTCGCCGTCGATGCCCCACTGCGTGTACCACTCCGAGGCGTTGACGCTCCAGCCGAACACCGTGGTGTAGAAGTCCCGGGCCCGCTCGGTGTCCCGGGTCGCCAGCTCGACCCAGCCGAGGGTGCCGGGCGCGTTGAACAGGCCGGCGCCGGGGAAGGCCCGCGCCTGCCACAGCTGGAACGCCGCGCCGGTCGGGTCGAGGGCCACCGCGAACCGGCCCACGTCGAACACGTCCATCGGGCCGAGGATCACCGTCCCGCCGGCCTCCTCCACCCGCCGTACCGCCGCGTCCGCGTCGGTCACCGCGAAGGAGACGTTCCACGCCACCGGCTGGGACTCCTGGTAGAGCGGGGTGAGCGCGGCGACCGCCGCGTCTCCCAGGTGTGCCACCGTGTACCCGCCCGCCTCCTGCCGCGGGTCGGTATCCGGCCGCCAGCCGAACAACTCGGTGTAGAACCGCTTGGCCCCCTCCAGATCGCTGGTCCCGAGCTCGGTCCAGCACGGTCCGCCGGTGACCGGCTTGTCGAACTTCATCAGGGGTTCCTTCCGGCCGGGTCGGGCCTGCCGCGCCGCACAGAGCGCTCTCCCGGCACGCTAACCCCGGCTCCTCGCCCCGGCCAACCGGGACGGTCCCGGCGGGCGGGGAAATCCCTTGTCCGGCCGGAGCGGCGTGCGCGAGGGTTCCGGCCATGGACACCCCGGCTGCGCACTGGCGCCGGGCGGCTGGACTTCTGCGCCAGAGGCCGGTCGCCAGGGGGTCCAGGGCCCGGAGCCAAGTGGCCAGGACGCTGGAGGCCCGGCGCCAGGACCCCGGAGTGCAGGGGGCGGGAGGCAAGTGGCCCGGAGGCTGGAACCTCCGCCACCACTGGCTCGTCTGCCTGTGGCCCGGAGGCCAGTGGCCGGGCTGTAGTGGTCCGGAGACCACAGGACCAGAAGCTCGGCCGCCAGAGGCCACAGGCCTGGCCGCCAGTCGCCCGGGGCCTGGCGCAGATGCCTGGCGCCAGGGGAGTCCAGGGGGTCCGGAGGCGAGCGGCTGGGACGCTTGAGGCCGCAGCGTCAGGAGCCCGGCGCCAGAGGCTGGGCGCGGCGCCAGAGGAGTCCAGGGGTCCCGAGGCAAGTGGCTCAGACGCTGGAGGCCCGGCGCCAGGACCCCGGAGTCCAGGGGGCGGGAGGCAAGTGGCCCGGAGGTACAGGCTCCGCCGCCACTGGCTCGGCTGCCCGTGGTCCGGAGGCCACCGGTCTGAGGCTCGGATGCCAGTGGCCCTGGAGGCCCAGAGGCTAGAGGCTCCGTCGCCACTGGTTCCGCGGCCACTGGCTCGGCTGCCCGTTGCCCGGAGGCCACAAGCCTGAAGCTCGGCCGCCGCCGCCCGGAGGCCCGGCTGCCTGTGACCCGGAGGCCTGGCGCCAGATGCCCAGCGCAAGGAACCCGGCGCCAGGAGCCCAGCCGCCAAGAACCCAGTCGCCAGGCGGCCGGCCGCCAGAACCCAGCCCCCTAAATACCCGGCCGGTACCGCATCGGATGGTCCTCCGGTACCTCCACCACCGCGATGCGGATGCCGTCCGGGTCGGCGATCCACATCTCGACCAGGCCCCACGGCTCCTTCACCGGCGGCCGGACGATGTCGACGCCCTTGGTCTTCAGCTCCTCGTGCGCGGCCGTCACGTCGTCGACCTGCAGCCACAGCCGGATCGCGGGCGACGGCGGCGCCTCGGACCTCCCGGAGACCTCCAGGAAGCCGCCGCCGAGGAAGTAGACCGTCCCGCGCTCGGGCCCCGTACCGAACTCGCGGTAGACGGACAGCCCCAGCTGCTCGCCGTAGAAGGTCCGGGAGCGCTCGGGGTCGGTGGGGGTGAGCAGGATCCGGCTGCTGAGTACGTGCACCATGCAGGCGCAGCCTAGTGGCAGGGTTACCCTCGACCCTGGCTCAGTCACGCCCGAGAATCGGAGACCGTTCCATGGACACCCCCGCCGCCGGCCCCACCTTCCGCGACGCCACCGACGCCGACGTCGACGCGCTGGTCGCGCTGATCGAGTCGGCCTACCGCGGGGACTCCAGCCGGGCCGGGTGGACCACCGAGGCGGACATCCTCCAGGGGCAGCGGACGGATCCCGACGGCGTGCTGGAGGTCATCAAGTCGCCGGAGAGCAGGCTGCTGACCGTGGAGCAGGACGGCCGGATCATCGCCTGCTGCCAGCTGGAACACCGAGGCGACCACGCCTACTTCGGCATGTTCGCGGTCAGTCCCACCCTGCAGGGCGCGGGTCTCGGCAAGACGGTCATGGCGGAGGCCGAACGCCAGGTCCGCGAGGCCTGGGGCGTCACCGAGATGCACATGACGGTGATCTCCGTGCGGGACGACCTGATCGCCTGGTACGAGCGCCGGGGCTACCGCCGTACGGGAAAGATGTCGCCCTTCCCGTACGGCGACGAGCGCTTCGGCATCCCGCAGCGCGACGACCTGCAGTTCGAGCTGCTGGTCAAGAAGCTCGTGTGACCGTCAGGCCGTGAAGCGCCCGGTGCGCTTGATCTCCGGGAAATCGGTCGTCGCGCCGTCCAGCTCCAGGGCGCGGACCAGCCGCAGATGATCCTGGGTGTTGACGACCCAGCCGATGACTCGCAGCCCGGACTTGCGCGCGTGCTCGACGATCTCCAGGGTGAGCCGGCGGATGTTGAGGCAGAGGGTCGACGCGCCCACGGCGACCGCGCGCTCCACGATGTCCGTGCCGTAGCGGCCCCCGATCAGCGCCGTGCGCACGCCCGGCACCAGCCGGGCGATCTCGGCTACCGCGTCGTCGTGGAACGAGGACACCTCCACCCGCCCGACCAGGTCGCGCTCGTGCATCACCGCCGCGAGGGCCCGGGCGGCCGCCACATCCTTGATCTCGGCCTGGAGCGGCGTGCGCACCGCGTCCAGGACCTCCTCGAACACGGGCACCCGCTCCCCGAGGCCCGCGTCGAGGGAGCGCAGCTCGGCCAGGGTCTTGTCGGCGATGGGCCCGGTGCCGTCGGTCGTGCGGTCCACTTCCGCATCGTGCATGACGACCAGGGCGCCGTCCTTGCTCAGGTGCAGATCGAGTTCGATCAGATCGAGGCCGGCGTCCTGCGCGGCGACGAAGGAACGAAGGGTGTTCTCGGGCTCGACACCCATGACCCCGCGGTGACCGATGGTAAGGAAGTTCAAGGTTCGACTCCGTTCCGTCGACGGCGGCTCGGCACGCGCGGAACGGGCGGACTCCGTCGTCCGCGCGCGGGCAGAGTCGCAGCCTAACGGCCGGACCCCGCGATGAACCCGCACGTGCACAAGGCATATGGGTGCGTGGCGTCCGTCGGCCGGCCGGTACAGGCCCCCGCCGGCACCCTGCCGTGGCGAGTCCCCGCCCCTTGACCGACCGGATCGCCGCGGCACCGGCCGCCGGGGAAACTCGGCGGAAGTGAGCGCCATCACGGTTTACGGCAGGAAAAATGTCGGTGACCAAGGGGATGGACTGAAAGATTTCCCGATCTGCCTCTTGCTGGCTGAAACGGGGTATGCATACGGTGTCCTTACGCGAGCTTCTCCCGTGGAGGATGGGACATGACGGAAATTCTTGTGCAAGCGGGTACGGAGGGACAGATTCCTTCGTCGACCAGGGTGGTTGAACACCCGGCCTGGCCCGTGCTCAAGGATGCCGTGGAGCAGATCCGGCCATGGCAGTCCAAGGACGGATCGATCGACTTCGAGGCCGAGGGCGCCCCGGCCAGGGCGGACGCCGAGGCCGCCGTACGGCGTGTCGTCGACGCCGTCGAACAGCTGTCCCCGCTGCTCCCGCACGACGAGGCCTACCACCACGCCCTGGTGAAGGATCTGCGCCGCTGGGCCGAGGCCGGCTTCCAGGTGCCGGACTTCCTGGACTCCCTGCTGGCCTTCCAGCCCGCCGCGAACCGCGCGGACGGCCTGCAGCACCTGGTCGTCTTCCCGATGTACACGCAGAACGGCAACCTGGACCGCAACCTGGAGGCGGTCGTGCTGCGCATGGTCTGGCCGGACTGGCTGGCCGAACTGGAGCGCACCCGCTACGACAACCCGCTGTTCTGCGGCATCACCTTCGAGGACTTCACGTCCGGCTACGACACCAACTCGGCCGTCCTCTTCCCGGAGACCATCGCCGTGCGCGAGGCGCCGGAACGTTTCTCCTGGGGTGGCATCTTCTGCGACCGGGAGGCCGCCCGCTTCCGCCGGGTGACCGACGCCGCCGTCGGCATCCTCGGCCTGGAGCTGCCCGAGGACATCGCCGCGATGGTCCACGACCAGAAGCGCTGCGAAGAGGCCTTCGTTCTCTGGGACATGGTCCACGACCGCACCCACAGCCACGGCGACCTGCCGTTCGACCCGTTCATGATCAAGCAGCGCCAGCCGTTCTGGATGTACGGCCTGGAGGAGCTGCGCTGCGACCTCACCGCCTTCAAGGAGGCCGTGAAGCTCCAGGCGGACGGCGTCCCGCAGGCCCGTGACGTGCAGTACGCGGTGCTCTTCGACCGGATGTTCCGCTTCCCGGTCACCGGCGACCGCGTGCGCAACTACGACGGCCTCGGCGGCCAGCTGCTCTTCGCCTACCTGCACAAGCACGACGTGGTGCGCTGGACGGACAACAAGCTCTCCATCGACTGGGAGCGCGCCCCGCAGGTCACCAACCAGCTGTGCGCCGAGATCGAGAAGCTCTACAAGGACGGCATCGACCGCCCCAAGCTCGTGCACTGGTTCGCCGGCTACGAGCTGGTCGCCACCTACCTCGCCCCGCACCCCGGCTCCAAGTGGGCCAAGGGCCTGGACGCCCTGGACCTGACCCAGCCGCCGCGCAAGCTCGTGGACGACGTGCTTCCGGACGAGTTTCCGCTGAGCATGTTCTACGAGGCCCTGTCCAAGAAGCTGAAGAATGTGATCGCCTCCACCAGGGGCATCACGGCGGACAGCGCCGAGCCGGTCGCCGCGTGAGCGACCGCGTCCAGAACACTGCTTCAGAGGGGAAGAACGTGGCGAACAACGGGTCTCTCAGCGGTGCGGTGATCGCGGTGGCCGGCGCGGGCGGTCCCGCCGGACACGCGGTCCTGGTCCGGCTCGCCGAGGCCGGAGCGGTCGTCGTCGGCGCCGACAACAACCCCGAGCGCCTGGCGGAGGCCGTGGACGCGGCCCGCTACGCGCGCGGCGGCGCCACGGTCACCGGCGAGACGGTCGACCTGCTCGATCTGGACTCGACCCGTGCCTGGGCCGACCGCATCGAGAAGGAGCACGGCCGGATCGACGGTCTGGTCCACCTGGTCGGCGGCTGGCGCGGCAGCGCGACCTTCGAGGAGACGAGCCTCGCGGACTGGGACCTGCTGGAGAAGCTGCTGATCCGCACGGTGCAGCACACCTCCCTGGCCTTCTACGACGGCCTGCAGCGCAGCGACCGCGGCCGGTATCTGCTGATCAGCGCCGCCGGTGCGTCGAAGCCCACCGCGGGCAACGCGGCGTACTCCGCGTCCAAGGCCGCCGCCGAGGCGTGGACGCTGGCCATGGCCGACGGCTTCCGCAAGGCGGGGGGCGAGGCCGGTCCGCGTGCGGCTGCTGCCATCCTGGTGGTGAAGGCGCTGGTGCACGACGCGATGCGCGCCGAACGCCCCAACGCGAAGTTCGCGGGCTTCACGGACGTCAAGGACCTCGCCGAGGCCATCGAGGGCGTCTGGAGCAAGCCCGCCGCGGAAGTGAACGGAAATCGTCTGTGGCTGACCGAGAAGCCGTGAACCCTCCCAGGACCGACGCGCGTCGTCATCACGACCCCGAGGTCCGCGGTTTCGCCAGTGACAACTACGCCGGGGCCCACCCGGAGGTGCTGGCCGCCCTGGCCCTCGCCAACGGCGGCCACCAGGTGGCGTACGGCGAGGACGAGTACACCGAGAACCTCCAGCGGATCATCCGCAGCCACTTCGGGGCCACCGCGGAGGCCTTCCCGGTGTTCAACGGCACCGGCGCGAACGTGGTCGCGCTCCAGGCGGTCACCGACCGCTGGGGCGCGGTGATCTGCGCCGAGAGCGCCCACATCAACGTGGACGAGGGCGGGGCGCCCGAGCGCATGGGCGGCCTGAAGCTGCTCACCGTCCCCACGCCGGACGGCAAGCTCACGCCCGAGCTGATCGACCGGCAGGCCTGGGGCTTCGAGGACGAGCACCGCGCCATGCCGCAGGTCGTGTCGATCACCCAGAGCACGGAGCTGGGCACCCTCTACACGCCGGACGAGATCCGCGCGATCTGCGAGCACGCCCATGCGCACGGCATGAAGGTGCACCTGGACGGCTCCCGGATAGCCAACGCGGCCGCCTCGCTGAACGTGCCCCTGCGCACGTTCACCAACGCGGTCGGCGTCGACATCCTCTCGCTGGGCGGGACCAAGAACGGCGCCGTCTTCGGCGAAGCGGTCGTGGTCCTCAACCAGGACGCGGTGCGGCAGATGAAGCACCTGCGGAAGCTGTCGATGCAGCTGGCCTCCAAGATGCGCTTCGTCTCGGTGCAGCTGGAGGCGCTGCTGGCGAAGGACCTGTGGCTGCGCAACGCCCGGCACGCCAACGAGATGGCCCAGCGGCTCGCCGAGGGCGTGCGCGCGGTGCACGGCGTGGAGATCCTGTACCCGGTGCAGGCCAACGGCGTCTTCGCGCGGCTGCCGCACGACGTGTCCGAGCGCCTGCAGAAGCGCTTCCGCTTCTACTTCTGGGACGAGGCTGCCGGGGTGGTGCGCTGGATGTGTTCCTTCGACACCACCGAGGACGACGTCGACACCTTCGTGGCCGCGCTGAAGGAGGAGATGGCGCGCTAGCCCCCAGTCGTGCATAGGTATGCGGTCACTCGAAAGGTCATTGACTGTCGAGTGATCGCTTTCCTATGCTCTGCGGGCATGGAGCTGATCCAGAACACCGCCGATCTGTCCGCCTATCTGGCCGCGGACGAGGTCATCGACCATCACCATCCCGTGGTGCGTGAGACCGCAGGGAAGCTGGCCGCCGGAGCAAGCGACTCGTATGCCTATGCACGGGCCGCTTACGAATTCGTCCGCGACACCATCCCGCACTCCCAGGACTCCGGCGACCTGCGCGTCACCTGGCGCGCCTCCGACGTGCTCGCTCTGGGCACCGGTATCTGCTACGCCAAGGCCCACGCCCTGGCCGCCCTGCTGCGCGCCGAGGACATCCCGACGGCCCTCTGCTACCAGCGGCTGACCGACGACGAGGGCGGCCACGCCGTGCACGGACTGGTCGCGGTCCGCTTCCACGGCGCCTGGCACCGGCAGGACCCGCGCGGCAACAAGCCGGGCGTGGACGCCCGGTTCTCCCTGGACGGCGAGCGGCTGGCCTGGATCCCCGACCCCTCGGCCGGCGAACTGGACTATCCGGTGCTGTACGCCGAACCGCACCCGGTCGTCCTCGACGCCCTGAAGGCGGCCCCGGACCGGCCGTACCTATGGAAGACGCTGCCCGCCGCACTCTGAGGGCGGGGGAACCCCGGGACGCCGGCGCGATCGCACGGAGGAACAGGCATCCGCCGGTTCGCAGGAGGCACGGGCCGCAAGGGACTGCCCGCTGCCACACGCACGTTGGTGCAGTACCCGGCGGCGGCGACCGGCGGCACGCTGTGCGGCGACGGGCGGCCGGGTGCTCGGGCAGGTCGTGGACGCCGCAACCGGTGCCTCCGGCCTCCGGCGCCGAGCCGCCCCGATCAGCGCGACTGGTCACCCGGCCGCAGGTGGTCGGCATCCTGCGCGGTCTGCCCGCCGCGTCCTACCGCAGGTCGCCGAACTGGTCGACGTAGCCCGGCAGATCCTGCGGCAGGGGTATATGCGCGAGACCCCCTGCTCCGGGAAGTCGGAGAAGAATCAGCCATCCTGGTGCCTCGTCACCACGTGCCGCCGGGTGCCGGTGCGCCGTGAAGCCGACGGCACTGCGACTTCTCAGGGGCGGGGAACTGCGCGTGCCCAGCCCTTATCGGACCGCGGCCGAGCGAACCACTGGAGCCGCCCAACCCCCGGCCAAGGCGCCGCAAGTCAGATGGCCTCTGCCGCCCGCAGCTGCTCCACCGTCGGTGCCGTGCCCCCCAGATGGGCGGGCAGCCACCAGGAGTCCGTGGCGTCCTTGGGGCGGCCCGGGTAGGCGCGCTGCGCGGCCTCCAGCAGTTCCTGGACGCCCTCGCGCAGCCGGCGGGTGATGGCGCCCGCGTACTGGTCGCGGGGGGCCTCGACCGCCTCGCCGACGCGGATGGTGACCGGCAGGTGGTTGCGCTTGAAGTTGCGGGGGTGGCCCTTGGTCCACAGCCGCTGGGTGCCCCACACCGCCATCGGGATCAGCGGGACGCCGGCGTCCTGGGCGAGCCGGGCAGCACCGGACTTGAAGCTCTTCAGCGTGAACGACTGCGAGATGGTGGCCTCCGGGAAGACCCCGATGACCTCACCGGAGCGCAGCGAGTCCAGCGCGTGCGCGTAGGCCGCCTCGCCCTGCTTGCGGTCCACCGGGATGTGCTTCATGCCGCGCATCAGCGGACCGGAGATCTTGTGGCGGAAGACGGAGTCCTTCGCCATGAAGCGCACCAGGCGCTTCTGCGGCAGGGCCGCCAGGCCGTTGAAGATGAAGTCCAGATAGCTGATGTGATTGCTCACCAGCACGGCGCCGCCCGAGCGCGGGATGTTCTCCGACCCCTGGCAGTCGATCTTCAGGTCCCAGACCTTGAACATCGTCTTGGCGAATCCGATGACGGGACGGTAGACCAGCTCTGCCATGGGCGGGACGGACCCTTTCTGCTCTGCTCGGGAAAGGGGGCTCCCGGCGGGAAAGTTACGCAGCCGTAGGTTTACGGCGTCTCGCAGATCGTGCCCGAAGAACGGACGGGTAGCCAGCCCTGGTGCCCGGTGGCGGCGAGATTCTCGTCACGTCGGCCTACATTCCACCTCGAATCCTTGAGCCCGTGTTACTCCGCCCGTACGGTGGCCCTCTTCAGCAGCAGGAACATCTCGCAGCCCAGGCAGTAGCCGAACGCCGCGTTCAGGAACGCGGCGGCGAGGGCAGCGCCCGTCGCGGCCAGGCCCAGCCACTGCGGTCCCAGGGTGAACCCGACGAGGCCGAGCCCGGCGAAGACCAGCCCCACGGCCTGTGCGAACCGCGGCGGTTCCGGCGCCTCGAACTCCTTCGGCGGCCCGAGCCGCGGCCGTACGGCCGTACGGAACGCCCAGCCGTACGGCGACCGCTGCACACCCGCGGCCGCTCCCACCGCGAACGCCAGCGTCTGCCAGCCCAGTAGCCAGGTGCTCTCCAGGCTCAGTGCCACGGCCAGAACGGCCGTCGTCACGGCCGCCCCGAAGCGCGGCCCCCTCACGTCGATGTCCATGAATCCAGCATTCCGCAACGGAAACTCCCGCGGGAGGCGGGAATCTTTGCAGTCTCGTGAATGCTTGTGCAGATGATGACCGGACTGGTGGTGTGCGTGGCGGTGCTCGTCGTGGCGAGCGCCGCCGGAGTGCTGCACAAGCGGCGGAGCGGGAGAGTACGGGTGCGCGGGCGGGACGAGGGCAAGCGGCTGGGAGCCGCCGATCTGGGCGGTGACCTCGGCGAACGCGCCACGCTGGTCCAGTTCTCCAGCGCCTTCTGCGCGCCCTGCCGGGCCACCCGGCGAGTCCTCGGCGAGGTCGCCGGAATCGTCCCCGGGGTGACCCACATCGAGATCGACGCCGAGGCCCATCTGGACCTCGTACGCGAACTGGAGATCCTGAAGACGCCCACCGTGCTGGTGCTCGACGCCGACGGACGGGTCGTGCGGCGGGCCACGGGACAGCCCCGCAAGGCCGACGTCATCGCGGCACTCGGCGAGGCCGTGTGAGGGGCCCTCAGGACACGGTGCGGTGCCTTCCGCATCCCGGACCGTGCTTGACTGGGCGCACCAACTATCGTCAGCCTGACCGTATGCCGACCGAACTCCTTCTCCACGGGCGGGTCCACGTCGACCTCGCCCGCACCGCGAGCGCCATCTGTCCGGGCTGTTGAGACCCGACGGCCCAGCTCGCGACCTCCAGCAGAAGGACAACTCCATGACGGCCTCGCCCGAACTCGGCACTGTTCAGCTCGCGTCTCCCGACCTGTTGCGCTCCACCTTCCGTCGGCACGCCGCCGGTGTGGCGGTGATCACCGCGCGTGGTGCCTTTGGCCCGGTCGGCTTCACCGCCACCTCCCTCACCTCGGTCTCCGCCGAGCCCCCGCTCGTCTCCTTCGGCATCGGCACGGGCGCCTCCAGCTGGCCCGCGATAGCCGAGACGGAGCACATCGGCGTCCACATACTCGGCGAGCACCAGAGCGAGCTGGCCGCCACCTTCGCCCGCAGCGGCGCCGACCGCTTCGGCGCGCCGACCGCATGGCGCGAGGGCCCAAAAGGCGTACCGGTGCTCGACGACGTGCTCGCCTGGCTGGTCTGCCGGATCGTCGGCCGGGTCCCGGCCGGTGATCACCGGATCGTGCTCGCCGAGGTCGTCCTGGGCGACCCCACGGGCGCCGGCCGCCCCCTCCTCTACCACCAGGGCCGCTTCAACGGCCTGCGGGATTGATCACGTCCGCCCCGCCTGCGAAGCCGTCGAATTCCGGTTACGCTGCGTTGCGAAGGTCACAGTTCAAAGCGCTTGCTTAGCGGGCATGAACTGGGTGTACTGACGAGTAATATTTCGGTCGGAGCGCGCGGACGCCCCGACCGGAATCGGCCGCTTGAGGCGCCTATGCTGCGTGCAAGAGGCAGCCCGGAAATGACGATGCAGTAGGAGAGCCGGCGTGAGCTTGAGGATCGTTGTCACTGTGAAGTACGTGCCCGACGCCACTGGCGACCGGCACTTCGCCGATGACCTGACCGTCGACCGCGACGACGTGGACGGTCTGCTCTCCGAGCTGGACGAGTACGCGGTCGAGCAGGCCCTCCAGATCGCGGAGAACGCGGACGACGCCGAGGTCACCGTCCTGACCATCGGCCCCGAGGACGCCAAGGACGCGCTGCGCAAGGCGCTGTCCATGGGTGCCGACAAGGCCATCCACGTCGAGGACGACGACCTGCACGGCACCGACGCCATCGGCACCTCCCTGGTGCTGGCCAAGGCGATCGAGAAGGCCGGCTTCGACCTGGTCGTCTCGGGCATGGCCTCCACCGACGGCACCATGGGTGTCGTCCCGGCCCTGGTCGCCGAGCGCCTGGGCGTCCCGCAGGTCACCCTGCTGTCCGAGGTCTCCGTCGAGGACGGCGTGGTCAAGGGCCGTCGTGACGGCGACGCGGCCTCCGAGCAGCTCGAGGCGCAGCTCCCGGCGCTCGTGTCGGTCACCGACCAGTCGGGCGAGGCACGTTACCCCTCCTTCAAGGGCATCATGGCGGCCAAGAAGAAGCCGGTTCAGTCCTGGGACCTGTCCGACCTGGACATCGACGCCGAAGAGGTCGGCCTGGACGGCGCGTTCACCAAGGTCGAGGCCGCGAACGAGCGCCCGGCGCGCACGGCCGGCACCATCGTCAAGGACGAGGGCGAGGGCGGAAAGCAGCTCGCTGAGTTCCTCGCGAGCCAGAAGTTCATCTAAAGGCTCGCCCCCGCTGACCGCCCCTCAACTTCCGTTTTCGCAGGAGAGCATTCCCATGGCTGAAGTCCTCGTCTACGTCGACCACGTGGACGGTGCCGTCCGCAAGCCCACCCTGGAGCTGCTGACCCTGGCCCGCCGCCTCGGCGAGCCCGTCGCCGTCGCCCTGGGCAACGGCGCCGCCGACACCGCCGCCACGCTCGCCGAGCACGGCGCGACCCGCGTTCTCACCCACGCCGCCTCCGAGTACGCCGAGTACCTGGTCGTGCCGAAGGTGGACGCCCTGCAGGCCGCCTACGAGGCCGTCTCCCCGGCCGCCGTCCTGGTCCCCTCCTCCGCCGAGGGCAAGGAGATCGCCGCCCGTCTGGCGCTGCGCATCGGCTCCGGCATCATCACCGACGCCGTCGACCTGGAGGCCGGCGACGAGGGCCCGGTGGCCACCCAGTCGGTGTTCGCCGCCTCGTTCACCACCAAGTCCCGTGTCGTCAAGGGCACCCCGGTCATCACGGTCAAGCCGAACTCGGCCGCCGTCGAGGCCGCCCCGGCCGCCGGCGCCGTCGAGGCCCTGTCCGTGTCCTTCTCGGAGAAGGCGACCGGCACGAAGATCACCGCGCGTACGCCGCGTGAGTCGACGGGCCGTCCGGAGCTGACCGAGGCCGCGATCGTGGTCTCCGGTGGCCGTGGTGTCAACGGCGCCGAGAACTTCGCGATCATCGAGGCCCTCGCCGACTCCCTCGGCGCGGCCGTCGGCGCCTCGCGTGCCGCCGTCGACGCCGGCTGGTACCCGCACACCAACCAGGTCGGCCAGACCGGTAAGTCGGTCTCGCCGCAGCTGTACATCGCCAACGGCATCTCCGGCGCGATCCAGCACCGTGCCGGTATGCAGACCTCGAAGACCATCGTCGCCGTCAACAAGGACGCCGAGGCCCCGATCTTCGAGCTGGTCGACTACGGCGTCGTCGGCGACCTGTTCGACGTCGTCCCGCAGCTGACCGAGGAGATCAAGGCCCGCAAGGGCTGAGCCCCACTCAGGCACACCCGAGGCCCCGGTGACCGACGCGGTCACCGGGGCCTCGGTGCATCCTGGTGACGATCCGCCGGGTGCCGCCCACGGTCCGGACGGGGTGTTGACCAGCGAGAACCGCACGGATAACTTCATTCTACGGATTGTTGATTCCGTACAGCGGAAAATTGGAGGGTGTGGGATGGGTCAGCAGGAGAAGGTGGCGACAAGCCTCGCGGGCGCCGTCAGCGAGGAGATCAGCGCCTCCCTCGCACCGGTCGACGCGGAGCTGGAGCGCCGCTACCCCGGGGACCCCGGCACCCGGCAGCCCGTCCACACCGTCTACGTCCCCGGCGACGCCTTCGGCCCCGACACCATCCGCTCCTGGGGCGACCAGGCCCTCGCCGCCCTCGACGAACACGCCCCCGACGCCGCCTCCTTCGCGGCCGTCCTGGGCCTCGCGGACGAACTGGCCGAGCCGGTCTACTCCCGCGTCCGCGCCAAGCTGGAACGCGAGCCGATCGAAGACCTGCGCGTCGACTTCGAGGACGGCTACGGCCCCCGCCCCGACGCCGAGGAGGACCAGGCGGCGGCCCGCGCGGCCCGCCTGATCGCGGAGGCGTACCGCAACGGCACGGCGGCGCCGTACATGGGCATCCGCATGAAGTGCATGGAGGCGGCGGTACGCGACCGGGGCATCCGCACCCTCGACGTCTTCCTCACCGGCCTCGTCGAGTCGGGCGGCCTGCCCCAGGGCCTGGTCCTCACCCTGCCGAAGGTGACATACCCCGAGCAGGTCACCGCGTTCGTGCGCCTGCTGGAGGCCTTCGAGAAGGCGCACGGCCTGGACGCCGGCCGGTTCGGCTTCGAGATCCAGATCGAGACCAGCCAGTCCATCCTCGCCACCGACGGCACCGCCACCGTCGCCCGGATGATCCAGGCCGCCGGGGGCCGCGCCACCGGGCTGCACTACGGCACCTTCGACTACAGCGCCTGCCTCGGCGTCTCCGCCGCCTACCAGGCCAGCGACCACCCGGCCGCCGACCACGCCAAGGCGGTCATGCAGGTCGCGGCGGCGGGCACCGGGGTGCGCGTCTCCGACGGCTCGACCAACGTCCTGCCCGTCGGCCCGACCGCGAAGGTCCACGACGCCTGGCGCCTGCACTACGGCCTCACCCGCCGCGCCCTGGCCCGCGCCTACTACCAGGGCTGGGACATGCACCCCGGCCACATCCCGACCCGCTACGCCGCCGTCTTCGCCTTCTACCGCGAGGGCTTCGAGCAGGCCGCGGCCCGCCTCGCCCGGTACGCGAACCGCGCGGGCGGCGACGTCATGGACGAGCCCGCCACCGCCAAGGCCCTCAGCGGCTATCTGCTGCGCGGCCTGGACTGCGGCGCCCTCGACATCGCCGAGGTCGCCCGCCTCACCGGACTGACCCGCGCCGACCTGGAGGGCTTCGCCGCCCCCCGGCGCGGTGACCTGACGGCCTTTGCGAAGTAGAGGTCGCGGACCGGTCACGCCCCCGGCCGGCGGTGAGGCCCGGCACCGCCGCCCCGTACGCTGGTCGCCACGCATCGACCAGGCGGACGCGAGCAAGGACGACAGAGGAACGGGGCGGCGGTGTCTTCGGGGGAGCAGGGACCGGAGGAGTACGGGCGCGCGGACGACGGGGCCGGCCGGCTGCTGGCCGGGCGCTACCGCGTCACCGCGCGGCTCGGCCGCGGCGGCATGGGCGTGGTCTGGCGGGCGGTGGACGAGGTCCTCGGCCGCGAGGTCGCCGTCAAGGAACTGCGCACCTACACCGACGCGGCCGGACCGGAACTGTCCGAGCTCAGGCTGCGCATGCAGCGCGAGGCCCGGGCCGCCGCGCGGGTCCGCCACCCCGGCGTGGTCGCCGTGGACGACGTCGCCGAGGTCGACGGGCGCCCGCTGATCGTCATGGAGCTGATCGACGGGCCGTCCCTGGACGACGTCCTGCGCGAGCGCGGCACCCTCGACCCGTACGAGGCGGCGCGCATCGGCGCGGCGGTGACGGACGGGCTGGCCGCCGCCCACCGTGCCGGCGTCCTGCATCGCGACGTCAAGCCCGGCAACATCCTCCTCGACCGTTCCGGCCGCGTCGTCCTGACCGACTTAGGCATCGCCACCATGGACGACCCCGGCGACGGCTCAGCGACCCGCCTGACCCGCAGCGGCGAACTCGTCGGCTCCCTCGACTACCTGGCCCCCGAGCGCGCCCAGGGCGCCGAGCCGGGCGCGCCCGCCGACGTGTGGGCCGTGGGCGCCACCCTCTACGCGGCCGTCGAGGGCGCCTCGCCCTTCCGCCGTACGTCCACCTACTCGACGCTCACCGCGATCGTCTCCGAGCCCCTGCCCGAGCCCCACCGGGCCGGGCCGCTGGCGCCGGTCCTGCGGCGCCTGATGGACAAGTGCCCGGACGCCCGGCCGGACGCCGAGGAGGCCCGCGAGGCGCTGCGCGAGGTGGCTCGGACGCGGACCCGGGACGTCCCGACGACCACCCTGCGCGTGACGCCGCCCCCGGCGTCCGAACCGACCCGGCGCAGCGCGCCGTCCGTGCCGCCCGGCTTCGGCCCGGTACCGCCGGACCCGGCCGGGCGGACGTCCGCCCACGGCCCGGCTCCCCGGGCCGGAGGGCCCACGCATCCGCTGCCGTCGTACGCCGAAGGCACGAACACCAAGTGGACGTGAAGGTTGTGGACGACGTGGCGTCCGGTCCTGACATCGGGATCAGGGTTCCAGCGTGGTGACATGGACCAACTGTAGTATGGTGATCGTTGTGAGCGAACTCGGCCTGGTGAAGCGGCAGTTCGGGCACCGTGCCCGACTGGCACTGTCCCCTGCCGGGATTCGTACGGCCGATGATCAGGGGCACGCGGCCCGCACCATGTGGAACTGCCTGCATGCCTGGTG